>CAIYDQ010000201.1 GCA_903925075.1 uncultured Geobacter sp. | reverse complement strand
GAGTTCATGGCGCCCTCCTGTCAAGTGTCAGGAGGGTACCATTTAACTCAAATTCAAATCAACAAAAGAACAATTGCCATTTAGTTACTGTAATATTAGCTAGTTATATATATACATTCGAAATTCCCCGGACAGTAGTGATTCCCTTCTATTAACTGCGCCTATTCATTTAAAACAGCCTACATGTTCGACCCTCACCAGGGGCCGCGCTTCAACGTATGGTAATTCCTTACCTTTACGTCAATTTACCCCTGACGATCTTCGGCGATCGGCTTGCCGAAGATCGGCTGCGAGCGCCCGGTTAGAATCACAAAATTATTGACTTCGCAGTGTGTTCCATGGTTTATATCTAAGGCTTTAAGGATCTTCAATCAGACGCCCACACGGATTAGATGAACTGCTTCAGGTTTTTTATCATAGCGATGGTTTTGACGCTCAGTCTCGCCGCCGGCGGCAGCTCCGCTTCGGCTCGCCCGGAAAGCATCCGGGTCGCCCTGATCAGGGGCGCCGAGACGCTCAGGATCGAGGGGACCGGCTTGCTGGTGACCGACGGCAGGGGCGAGCCTTTGCGGGTCGAACTGCCGCTCGAAGTGAAGCGGGTGAGAGACGGCGTCGCGGTGAACGGCAGGAGCGTGCCGGGACTGATCGTCTCGGCGCCGGCGCGGGTCGCGGTGAACGGCAAGGGATATCGCGGGGTCCTGGAGGTGTCGGCGGCCGACCGGGGCCTCTTGGTGATCAACGAACTGCCGCTGGAAGAATACCTGATCGGCCTGATCAACTGCGAGATTTCTTCGGCCTGGCCGATGGAGGCGATCAAGTCCCAGGCGGTGATCGCCCGCTCCTACGCGATCTACCAGAAACAGGCGCGCCGCGGGGCGCCCTACCAGTTGGAATCGAGCGTGCTGGATCAGGTCTACGAAGGGTGTGACATCGAGGACAGCCGGGCGGCCCGGGGGGTGCAGGAGACGGCCGGCGAGGTGCTCACCTACGACGACAAGGTGATCCAGGCTTTTTACCATTCGAACTGCGCCGGCCACACCGAGAACTCCAAAAACGTCTGGGGATTGGCGCTTCCCTATCTGCGCGGCGTGCCGTGCCAATATTGTCTGGACGCCAACCCCATCAACTGGGAGCAGATCCTCCCCCTGAAGAAGGTGGAGGCGGCCCTGCGCGCGGCCGGCTTCCAGGTGGCGGGACTGCGGGAGCTGAAGGTGCAGGGACGAAACGAGAGCGGGCGGGCGCAAGAGGTGCTGGCCAGCGGCGCCAAGGGGAAAACGGCGACCATTCCGGCGGTCGCCTTTCGGAAGGCGCTGGGCTATGGGGTGGTGAAGAGCACCAAATTCGAGATCAGGATGTCGGGCGAGGATGCGCTGATCTCCGGCTCGGGGAGCGGCCACGGCGTGGGCCTTTGCCAGTGGGGGGCCAAACAGCGCGCCCTGGACGGCTTCCAGTACCGCGAGATCCTCTCCTACTATTACCCCGGCGTCAAGCTGGCCAAGGGGTATGGTCAATAACATGCTGCTTTCCGATTTCGATTACCCGTTGCCTCCCGAGCTGATCGCCCAGCACCCTGCCGAGCAGAGGGACGCCTCGCGGCTCTTGACCCTGGACCGGGCCGGCGGCGAGCTGGGCGAGCTGACCGTGGCGGGGATCGCCGCGCTCTTTGGCGAGGGCGACCTGCTGGTGCTGAACGACACCCGGGTGATCCCGGCCAGGCTCAAGGGGCAAAAGGAAACGGGCGGCGCGGTGGAGATCTTCCTGGTGCGCAGGGTCGCCGGGGAGGCGGAGATCTGGAGCTGCCTGATCAAGGCCTCCAAGACCCCGCCGGCCGGCTGCCGGGTGCTGCTCCCCGCGGGAGTGGTCGCCACGGTGCTGGACCGGCAGGCGGGCGAGTGGCTGGTCCGCTTCGAGGGGTGCGCCGACTTCATGGCTTGGCTGGAGCAGGCGGGGAGCATGCCGCTTCCCCCCTACATCAAGCGGGTGCCGCAGGGGGAGGACCGGGAGCGCTACCAGACCGTGTTCGCCCGCGAGCAGGGGGCGGTGGCCGCCCCCACGGCCGGCCTGCACTTCACCCGGGAGCTGCTCGACCGGATCCGCGGGCGCGGGGCGCAGATCGCGCCGCTCACCCTGCACGTAGGCCTCGGCACCTTCATGCCCATCCGGGTGGAAGAGCTTTCCGAGCACGTCATGCACCGGGAGTGGTACCGGATACCGGCAGCGACCGCCGAGGCCATTGCCCGCACCAAGCTAAGGGGAGGGCGGGTGGTGGCGCTTGGCACCACCGCGCTGAGGGCGCTGGAGCACGCGGCGGCCTCGGGTGTGCTTGAGGCTGGGGAGCGCGAGGCGGACATCTTCATCCTGCCGGGATACCGGTTCCGGGTGGTGGACGCACTGATCACGAATTTTCATCTCCCCAAATCGACCCTGTTTATGTTAGTGTGCGCTTTTGCCGGCAAGGAGCGGATGCTTGAGGCCTACCGCGAGGCGGTTGAGCGGCGTTTCCGCTTCTTCAGCTACGGCGACGCCATGTTTATAAGTTAGTAGCTAACCCGCTCACTGGAACGACTATTTGTCTGCTACCGCGTTTGAACTCATAAAGAAGGATCCGGGCTCGGCTGCCCGTTTAGGCTCTCTGACAACCACGCACGGCAAGATCGATACCCCGATCTTCATGCCGGTCGGCACGCAGGCGACGGTGAAGGCGATGACGCCCGAGGAACTGGTCGAGGTCGGCTCGCAGATCATCCTCGCCAACACCTATCACCTCTACCTGCGGCCGGGGCACGAACTGATCCAACGGCTGGGCGGGCTGCACGCCTTCATGCACTGGGACCGGCCGATCCTCACCGATTCCGGCGGCTTCCAGGTCTTTTCGCTGGGCGAGCTGAGGAAGATCTCCGAGGAGGGGGTGCGCTTTCGCTCCCACATCGACGGCTCCAGCCACTTCATCTCCCCGGAGGTCTCGATCGCCATCCAGGAGTCGCTGGGCGCTGACATCGCCATGTGCTTCGACGAATGTCCTCCCTATCCGGCGGAATACTCCTACGTGCAAAAGTCGCTGGAATTGACCACCCGCTGGGCGCTGCGCTGCAAAACGGCGCACCGGCGGCCGGACCAGGCGCTGTTCGGCATCGTCCAGGGGGGGATGCACCCGGAGCTGCGGCGCGAGAGCGCCAGGCAACTGACCGAGATCGGTTTCGACGGCTACGCCTTGGGCGGGTTGTCGGTGGGCGAGGAAAAGGGGGTGATGCACGAGATGATGCACGCCTGCTCGGAGATCCTGCCCGAAGACCAGCCGCGCTACATCATGGGGATCGGCGCGCCGGAGGACCTGATCGAGGGGATCTACGCCGGGTTCGACATGTTCGACTGCGTCATGCCCACCAGGAACGCGCGCAACGGCGCCCTGTTCACCAGCTTCGGCAGGATCAACATCAAGGCGGCCATCTATGCGGAGGACCTCTCTCCCATCGATCCCGCCTGCGGCTGCTACGTCTGCCGCAACTACAGCCGCGCCTATCTGCGCCATCTGTATCGGAGCAACGAGATCCTCGCCTCGCGGCTGAACAGCTGGCACAACCTGCAGTATTACCTGGACCTGATGGCGCAGGCCCGGCTGGCCATCGCGCAGGGGAGGTTCACCGAGTTCAGGAGCGAGTTCCTGGCCAAGCGGAAAAAGTAGTCTCCCGGCCTAGCGGGAAAAGCGGTCCCCCGGCTAGCTGGAAAAACAGTCTTCCGGTCCAGCGGAAAAAGCAGTCTCCCGGCCAAGCGGGAAAAACAGTCGAATATTCAGCGGCATTGAGCATAGAATGAACATGAATAACTAAACCCAGGAGGTAGGAAAATGTTCGGTTTGGCGTTTGCAATGGGGTCCCCGGCAGGCGGAGCGTCCGCAGGTGGCATGATGGCCCAGTTTCAGGGAATGATCCCGCTCGTTTTCATGTTCGCCATCTTTTACTTCCTGCTGATTCGTCCGCAGCAGAAGAAGGCGAAGGAGCACCGGGCGCTTTTGGAGGCGCTCAAGAAAGGGGATCAGGTGGTGACCGCCGGCGGCATGCACGGCAAGGTGAGCTCCCTCGACGATCAGGTGGTGACCCTGGAGATTGCTCCTGGCGTCAACGTCAGGATCAACAAGGGCTTCATCGCCACCATCACCAAGAAGGACTAGCAGCGACCCAATATCCCGAAAGGAGTTTTTCCCATGACCAAGGGTTATACCTGGCGCATCTCCCTGATTCTCATCTTCATCATCGCCTCGTGCGTCTATCTGACGCCGACGCTCGTCTCGCCGCTTCCCTCCTGGTGGACCGGTCTGCTTCCCAAGGACAAGATCCACCTCGGTCTCGACTTGCAGGGAGGCACGCACCTGGTGATGGAAGTGGAGACCCAGAAGGCCGTGGAAGGCTCGCTGGACCTGATCGCCACCGACCTTGAGGATTCCCTGAACGCGCAGAACCTCCGCTTCAAGAGGATCGCCAAGCAGGGCGCGGACAAGGTGCAACTCACCCTGTACGACCGCGTTTCCGCGGACAGCGTGCAGAAGCTGGTCAAGAAGAAGTACCCCGACCTGGAGATCCTGCCGGTGACCGACGAGGGAGGCTTCGTCAACCTGCAGCTGCGCATCAACGAGAAGGAAGCGCAGCTCAGAAAAGACCGGGCGGTGGCCCAGGCCCTGGAGACCATCAGGAACAGGATCGACCAGTTCGGCGTCTCCGAGCCGATCATCCAGCGCGAGGGGATCAACCACATCGTGGTGCAGCTCCCCGGCATCAAGGACCCCAAGCGCGCCATCGAGCTGATCGGCAAGACCGCCCGGCTTGAGTTCAAGCTGGTGGACGAGACGGTGAACGCCGCCACCGCCAGCGCCTCCAGCGTCCCCGAGGACGACGATCTGCTCTTCGAGAAGCGCACCGACGCCGCCACCGGCGCGGTTTCCGAGACGCCGCTGGTGGTGAAGAGAAAGGCGATGATCACCGGCGATCTGTTGACCGACGCCCAGATCCGCATCGATTCGCAGTACAACCAGCCCTACGTGGCCATCGAGTTCAACTCGACCGGCGCCCGGCTCTTCGACCAGGTGACCGCCGCCAACGTCGGCAAGCGCTTCGCCATCGTCCTTGACAACAACATCTATTCCGCGCCGGTGATCCGCGAGCGGATCTCGGGCGGCAGCGCCCAGATCTCGGGTTCCTTCACCGAGAAGGACGCGGCCGACCTTGCCATCGTGCTGCGCGCCGGCTCGCTGCCGGCTCCGGTGAAGATCCTGCAAAACGTCACCGTCGGACCTTCCCTGGGACAGGATTCGATCCGCAAGGGGCTGGTCGCCGGCATGATCGGCGTCGCGCTGGTGGTGGTGTTCATGGCGATCTACTATCAGCTCTCCGGCATGGTCGCGAACCTCGGCATGGTGCTGAACATCATCTACCTGATGGGCGCGCTGGCCGCCCTGGGCGCCACGCTGACCCTTCCCGGCATCGCCGCAATCGTGCTCTTGATCGGTATGTCCGTCGACTCGAACGTGCTGATTTTCGAGAGGATCAGGGAGGAACTCCGGCTCGGCAAGACCCCCCACGCCGCGCTGGATGCGGGCTACGACAAGGCCTTTCTCACCATCATGGACTCGCACGTGACGGCGCTCATCACCGCCGCGGTGCTCTTCCAGTTCGGCACCGGTCCGGTGAAAGGTTTCGCCGTCTCCTTGAGCCTCGGTATCATCATCAACCTCTTCACGTCGCTGTTAGCCACGAGGGTGCTGTTCGACGCCTTCCTCGACCGCGTCCACGTGAAGAAACTCAGCATATAAGGGGGGGACCATGGAACTGTTAGGCAAGACAAATATAGATTTCATCGGGATGAGGAAGATCTCCTTCGTCATCTCCGGAATAATCGCCCTGATCGGCATCATCGGCATCATCCAGATCGGCCGCGGCGCCGCCAACATGGGGATCGACTTCTCCGGCGGCACCGCCATGCAGTTGAAGTTCGCCCAGCCGGTGACCACCCAGCAGGCGCGCGAGGCGCTGGCGCGGGAGGGGATGAAGGAAGTCGACCTGCAGGAGATCAAGGACGGCAACAAGCTGCTCTTGAAGATGCGCAAGAGCACCGGCAAGCTCGCCGACAGCGTGCAGGAGATCCTGAAGAAGGAGTTCCCGGCCAACCCGTTCACCGTCGAGAGCTCCACCGAGATCGGACCCTCGATCGGCGAGAAGCTGAAAAGCGACACGCTGGTCGCCGTCGCCCTTTCCCTTCTGGGCATCGTTCTCTACATCGCCTGGCGCTTCGACTTTAAGTTCGGCGTGGGCGCGGTGGTCGCCACCCTGCACGACGTGCTGGCCATCATCGCGGTCTTCTTCGTGATGAACAAGGAAGTCAACCTGCTGCTGGTCACCGCCGTCCTGACCATCGCCGGTTACTCCCTGACCGACACCGTGGTGGTCTTCGACCGCATCAGGGAAAACCTCCATAAGAGCCTGAAGGACCCGATCACCCTGGTGTTCAACAGGAGCATCAACGAAGTGCTTTCCCGCACCATCGTCACCTCCTTCACCGTCTTCATGGCGGCCTGTTCGCTGTTTCTGTTCGGCGGCGAGGTGATTCACGACTTCGCCTTCGCCCTGTTGATCGGGGTGCTGGTCGGCACCTACTCGTCCATCTTCGTGGCGAGCCCGATCGTGGCGCTTTGGGAGAAACTTCCAGTGGCCGAGGCCAAGCCCTAGAGGAGAGACGCGTGAAAAAGGAGAACGTGCTTACCGTAGTCGTGACGCTGCTGGTCGGTCTGCTGGGCGGCTACCTGATCTTCAACATTTCCGCGCACAAGGATGCCCCGACCAACGTCGGGGTTCCCGAGGGGTCCGGTTCCCCGACCGACTACAAGGTGCGCATCGTCGAGGCGGAGAAGATCGTGGCCAGGGACCCGGCCAACGCCCAGGCCTGGAACCAGCTGGCCAACGATTATTTCGACACCGACCAGGCGCAAAAGGCGGTGAACGCCTACAGCAAGGTGCTGGAGCTTGAGCCCAAGAACGTGAACGCCATGACCGACCAGGGGATCATGTATCGGAAGATCGGCTGGTACGACAAGGCGATCGCCAACTTTGAAAGGGCGCAGACCATCAATCCCAACCATCTGCAAAGCCTCTACAACCTCGGGGTGGTGTACATGGTCGACCTGAAGCAGCCGCAGAAGGCGCGCGAGATCTGGACCAAGTATCTGCAGTTCGACTCGATAAGCCCGACGGCTCAGCAAATCAAGGCCGATCTCGCCTCGATGCCGCCGCAGGGCGGGAAATAGCAGGGAGCACGGGATATAAACACTGGGAACAGAGGAAAAACCCGCTTCGGCGGGTTTTTTTTCGCCCGGGCGGCGGGGTTGGCAGTTGTAGGTTGCGTTGAACGGGTGCATCGTGAAACGCAACATTGCGCTGGCGCCACCATGGCAACGTTGCGTTTCGTGCCTCAACGCGACCTACCAAGGCTCGGGCGTTATAGGTCAAGGCGGGCGAACCCAAGGTTCGCCCGGGGATGTGCCCCCCTGATTTTTGCCACTTACTCGGCTTCATCTGCTACTATCTACCGTGGCTGGAGTCTCTGTTCCGCCTTGCTCTGCCGCGACTCGCCTGCTCACCCGCTCTTGCCGCGACTGGTATCCGGTCCGGCATAAAGTTTTCGGTTCCTGCGGGTGATTTGCTTGCGTAGGGGCGAACCTTGTGTTCCCTCTGGCTCCAGCGGGCGAGAGGGCGCATGCAAGATTCGCCCCTGCCAAACCTTGTAAACTAGAGATTTCCCCGGGGGAAACGATGCAACCTGTTACCGAAAGAAGTTGGCGTGAACGGCAGCCGGAAGCCGATGCGCTGGAGCGATTGACGCTGAGCGGCGTGCCGCCGCTATTGGCCAGGCTCCTCGCCAACCGCGGCATCGTCGAGCCCTCGGACGCCTCCGCCTACCTCGCGCCGACGCTGTCGACTCTGCACGACCCGATGCTTCTAAAAGGGATGGCGGCCAGCGTGGACAGGCTCTGCCTGGCGCTTTCCCGCGGCGAGCGGGTCTGCGTTCACGGCGACTACGACGTCGACGGGGTGAGCTCGGTGGCGCTGCTGATCGCCTTCTTCGGCAGCGTGGGTCTCGACTGTTTCCCCTACATCCCCAAGCGCTTGAGCGAGGGGTACGGCCTCTCCGCGCGGGGCGTGGACGCCGCCGCCAAGCAGGGGGCGAGCGTCATGGTGACGGTCGACTGCGGCATCACCTCGGTCGCCGAGGCTTTGCTCTGCCGCCAGGCGGGCATCGATCTCATCGTCACCGACCACCATGCCCCGTCGGAGCAGCTGCCGGACGCCTTCGCCATCATCAACCCGCTGCAGCCCGGTTGCCTCTTTCCGTTCAAGTCGCTTGCCGGGGTAGGCGTCGCCTTTCATCTGGTGATCGCGCTGCGCGGCAGGCTGCGGACCCTGGGGCGCTTGCCGGAGGCTGTGCCCGACATCAGGGAGTACCTGGACCTGGTCGCGCTCGGCACGGTGGCGGACGTGGTGCCGCTTTTGGGCGCGAACCGCGCGCTGGTTTCCTACGGATTGAAGCAACTCACCGCCTCGCCGCGCGTTGGCGTGCAGGCGCTGAAAGAGGTGTCGGGAGTGACGGGCGAAGTCGGCTGCGGAGCGGTCGGCTTTCGTCTGGCGCCGCGCATCAACGCCGCGGGGCGGCTCGACGACGCCGCCTTGGGCCTGAAACTGCTGCTTACCTCGGACGGCGCCACGGCCAAAAGCATCGCCTCGGCCCTGGACGACAGCAACGCCGAACGCCAAACGCTGGAGCGCTCCACCCTGGAGGAGGCCCGCGGCATGCTCGCCGAGGGCGCCTGCCGGGGGAGAAAAAGCATCGTGCTCGGCTCCAAGCTCTGGCACCCCGGGGTGATCGGCATCGTCGCCTCCAGGATCGCCGAACTCTTTCACCGCCCGGTGATCTTATTCGCCTTCGAGGACGGCACCGGCAGGGGCTCCGGGCGCAGCATCTCCCGCTTCCACCTCTTGGACGCCATCAGGAGTTGCGCCGATCACCTGCTGCGCTTCGGCGGACACAGCCACGCGGCCGGGCTTTCCATCGCCGAAGCGGAACTGGAGCGTTTTGCCCTGAGTTTCGACGAGGCGGCCGCGGGCCTGCTGGACGCCGAAACGCTCATTCCTTCCATCGCTTACGACCTGGAACTGAGTGCGGCGCAGATCGTCGAGTCGCTTCCCGGTGAGTTGGATCGGATGAAGCCTTTCGGCATGGGGAATCCGGAACCGCTTTTTCTGCTCAGGGGGGCGGCGATCTCAGGCAGTCGCGTGTTGAAGGGGGGGCATTTGAAACTCACCATTTCCAGCGCAGGGCGCAGCTTCGACGCCATCGGCTTCGGCCTCGCCGACAAGGACCTCTCCGGCGGTCGCGTCGACCTGCTCTTCACCCCCGGCATCAACGTCTGGAACGGAAAGAGCTCCCTGCAACTGACCGTCAAGGATCTGCGCGGGGCGGAGGGGGACCGATGAAGGGACCCAGCGAGGACGACTAATGCAGAGGGTCGAGCGTTTCAACAAGGCTGACCGGGTGATCAAGATCGGGTTCTGGATCAACGCCCTGCTCATGATTATGAAACTTGCCGCCGGCCATTTCGGCCATTCCGAGGCGGTGTTCGCCGACGGAGTGGAGAGCGCCTGCGATTTCATCGCCATAGGCATGACCCTGGTGGCGCTCAAAGTCGGCAGAAAGCCGTACGACCGGGACCACCCGTACGGCCACGGCAAGGTGGAGAGCCTCTGCGCCAACCTGGTTTCCATAATCATCGGCGCCACCGGCGTCTGGATACTCTACGGAGCCGCCAACACGGTCATCAACGGCAGCTATGAAGTTCCCGCCTTCATCGCGGTCTTTGCCGCGGCGGCCACCATCGTGATCAAGGAGTCCCTTTACCGCTACTCGGTGCGGGTAGGCGGGGCGCTGGGCAGCCCGGCGCTCCTTGCCATCGCCAAAGACCACAGAAAGGACGCGATCACCTCGGTGGCCACCCTGATCGGCGTCGGGTTCGCTTATTTCGGCGTCAGGGTCATGGACCCCCTCGCCGCCGGGCTGACCTCGTTTTTCATCTTCCATATCGGTTATCACACCTTTCGTTCCTCCGCCCACGAACTGATGGACGGCGTTCCCGAGCAGGAAGTGATCGACGCCATAGCGGCGCTGGCCGGGATGGTGGCCGGCGTCGATCGCGTCCACGAACTCCGCGCCCGGCATTCGGGCCAGTTTCTCATCGTCGATCTCAAACTCGACATGGCGCCCGACATGACCGTGAAGCGTTCGCACGAGATAGCCACCGAAGTAAAGCTGCGGATTTTCGAGCAATTCCCCAATGTGGGCGACGTAATGATCCACATCAATCCCTCCGACGAACCTCACGAAGACCTGATCCGCCTGTAGAGACCCCCTTGTCGCCCTGCCTGGAAACAACATCGCACCGCGGCAGATTCCGGTCATTGCGCCCAGCACCGCCGCCGTTGCCGGCACCGGCGCCGGTAGAGACGCCTTTACCGCCCCGACGGGGAATGTAGTCCGGGCGTTTTGCTGCTGCCTGGAGCTGTGTTATGTTAAGAGCGCCCTGTTGTTTAAAATAAAACAATTCCTGCGGCGTGATCGTCGTGGCTGAACTACCTGATAAATGGTGATGTAAATCACACTTATTTTGTTTACAATAGTGTACGATACTGGAGACTGGGTCATCAGGTACAGTCAGTGATTTGCTAGTTATAATTTTTTGGTTATAATTAACTTAAGATTGTGCCTCGTTCGACGGTTTCGAACGGTTGTCGCTACCAGCAACTAAAGGTCCACCGTGCGCTATCTTATCGTCTTGCTCATGCTCTGCTCGTTATGGTCGCCGTCGCCGCTGTTTGCCTCGGACGCGCCTCAGGTCTCAGGCCGCGCCTCCACCGTCGATCTCCTGCTGGAGCGTGCCGTCACCCAGCACCTCATTGCCGGTGGCGTGGTGGTGATCGGCAATCGCGACGGGATTCTCTCCACCTCGGCGAGAGGTCAGCTCAACACCATTGCCGGCGCGCCGATGCTGAGCGACCGCACGGTCTTCGATCTGGCCTCGCTTACCAAAGTGGTTGCCACAGCTCCGGCGATAATGAAGCTGCTGGACGAGGGGCTGATCAACCTCAGCGACCCGTTGTCTCGCTGGTTTCCCGAATTTGCCCAGGCGGGCCACGGCGGCATCACCGTCCTCAACCTGCTGACGCACACCTCCGGGCTGGAAGATTTCAACGTCGGGTCGGAACAGTCGATGGAGACCGTGGTCCGGCGTGCTGCCGCGCAGAAATATCGGCAATGGACCGGCAGCAGCCGTTTCCATTACGCCGACATCAACTTCATCCTGCTGGGCGAACTGGTCCGTCGCGTCTCCGGCGAAACGCTGGACGTTTTTTGCCGGGAGAAGATCTACTCGCCGCTGGGCACCAGGGAGACCATGTTCCTGCCGCCCCGTAACCTGTCCGCCGACATCGCGCCGACCTTGGGGTACACCAGCGGCGTGGTGCAGGACCCCAACGCCCGGCATCTGGGCGGCGTCGCCGGACACGCCGGGCTTTTCAGCTCCGCTTACGACCTCTCCAGATTCGCCCGGCTGATGCTGGGCGGCGGGGTGATCGACGACAAGCGCATCCTCTCCGAGCAGGTGGTGGCCCAGATGACCACCGCCTACCTGTGCAACAACGGCCAAGTCCGGCGCGGGCTCGGCTGGGACATCGATTCGCCGTTCTCGGCCCCCAAAGGGAGTTTCTTCTCCGATGCCTCTTTCGGGCACACCGGTTACAGTGGTTCCTCTATCTGGATCGATCCCCAGCAGGACCTGTTCGTCATACTCTTGACCAGGCGGCTCGACTACCACGACGTGCACGATTTCAACCAGTTGCGCAGAGACATCTCCACCATCGCCGCCGCCGATTTCAAATTTCCCAGCGAAGACGGGAGTGCGATCCCCCCTTGGCAAGTGGCCAAAATCAGCGCGCGGCTGCTGCAACCGGTGAACGTGGTCAGGCAAGCTTCTCCGACCGGGAACAAACTCTCTGCGCAGTCGCAACAGAAATGGGAGCACCAGCAACGCGTGCAACGTCGCGCCGGCAGGGGAGAGAGAGTGCTGTCGGCAAAAGCCTCGGCCCGTCGTCTTGCCCGTTTCGCCCGGCTCGCCAAGGCCGATAAGAGCTGCAAAGTCGGACCGCACGCCAAGAAAAGGCGCAAACTGGCTAGAAGCTGACAGGATTTCCTCGACACGCAAAAAATCTTGCTTATCGATCCGCGCTGTGTTAGTTTCGGGCCATTAGTTGCGGCTTACATATAGGAGGGTTTTGGTCGTGAATGACTGTGATCTTGATCTTGATCTTGGCATGCTCTGCAGTTTCTGCGATTACCACTCGTACCAATTGCCCGAAGTTGAAGGCATTACCGCCAGCCAGCGCCAAATCATAGAAGATCTCTGCAAGATCTGCCTGCAAACCTGCAAACCGATGGTCGTCAACGGCTGGCCTGCCGTAACTAACCACCACATCAGCTAGGCGCATCCGGTAGGTCGTGTTGAACGGTTTCATCGTGAAACGCGACATTGCTACCGTGGCAGCGTTGCGACGTCGCGTTTCGTACCTCAACGCGACCCACGGAAATAGGTGCTGAATGGTTGCAGTCTGCCATACTGATCCCCCGGACTTTCCATCGCCAAATGCCTTGATCTCGATGCGATGAGGCGGCGAAAAGCTGGATTGTCGGTGGTCCCTTCAAATTACCTGCGCTCGAGTCCCCCTCCTTAAACCCCTCCTGTTTGCCCCTGTTTGCCGTTGCCGTTGGTCGTTGAGCTACCGAGCATATACAAGCAGAGGCGGGCAACCAAAAGCTTCGTTCCTACGAGGGTAACTGACGCCTCAACCGCAACCGGCAAAGACAGAGTTAAAATTTGTTGAAATTATTGTTGTTTACGAGTATTTTCTGCTTGCCCCTCATTTGTCGGCAATTTGCCCCCTTTCTATAAAATAGTTGCCGCTTGAAAAGCTCTGATAGCGGGCTATCCCGCCGGCATTGCCGGACCCGACACGACGGATTAACGACACCTTCCAGGTGGAGGCATTTATGCGCACGAGAGCCGTTCTGACAATTTTGCTGCTTTGTCTATTGCTGGCGATCGCAGGCTGCGGCGGAGGAAGTTCTAGTTCTTCCGGTCAGCGTAAAGCGACGTCTAAGGTGAACCTGGCAGCTTCTGGCTCGCTGCCTAGTAACGGTCTGGCATTTACCTTGACCTTTCCGTCGAACGTCACCGTAGATCTGGATGACAAAGGCGTTCCTACTGCGAATGCCGTAAGTCTTGTCTCTACGAATCCGTCGACTAGCCTGACTTTTGCCAAGTATTCAGCCGCCACCGCTCCTGAACCGGCAAAGCTGAAAGTTGCAGTGGTAACGCAGAATACTTCGGGATTTGCGCCTGGTGAATACCTCTCCATAGTGTTGAACATTCCTCCAGGATTCGAAGCGGTAAAAAGCGCTTTCAACTTCACGAATGTGTCCGTCATTGATTTGAACGGC
Organism: uncultured Geobacter sp.; assembly: GCA_903925075.1. Lineage (GTDB taxonomy): Bacteria > Desulfobacterota > Desulfuromonadia > Geobacterales > Geobacteraceae > Geomonas. Next base: position 29,810 of record CAIYDQ010000201.1, on the reverse strand, counting down.
GCCACGCAGAGCGTCGCGACTCCTGACTTCACCATCGCAACATTCTGAATACTCGTCCCGACGAATTAAAAACAGTGGAGCCTTCGATGAAACTTGTCTCAATGCTGGTTCTGTTATCTGTTTCCATAGCGGCGACCGTGTGCGCTGCCATCGAAGCGCCTGCCGCCAAGGATACTGCCACGGCAGGTCCGCAGGAAGCGGCTGCGCTTCCCGTTTCCCAAGCATCGGCCAACAACGAAATTGCCGCCGGCATTGCGCTCATCAAAAAAGGGAATTACGGCAAGGCTGCGACGGTCCTGCGGGAAGTCCTGAAGACTACGCCTGATAACCTGGAGGCGAATTTTTATCTTGGCGTCGCGCTGAACCGGTTGTCGGAAAAAGAGGCGGAGAGTGTGCTGAAGGCGTCGCTGATGCAGATGCCGGACAACGCCTATGTGAACTTCGAACTGGCGCTCTATTACTTCAACCACAACGTCGACGCCGAGTCCGGCGATTATTTCGAGAACGTGATCGCCCTCAGCCCGGCGAGCGACTACGCCGTGCAGGCCCGCGAGTACCTGAAGCGCATCGAGGAACGGGGACGGCAAAAACGCTGGGAGATCAACTTCCTTACCGGGATGCAGTACGACAGCAACGTCATCGTGATAGGCGACGGGCCGCTCCCCGCCGGCGTCAGCCGCAAGTCGGACTTCAACGCCGTGATCAATCCCAAAGGGAGCTACTTCCTGATCAAGGACGAAGAATCGGAGCTGGTCGCGAGCTACAGCCTTTATCAAACCCTTCATACCAGCTTGACCGATTTCGACGTTTCGCAGAACATAGTCGATATATCAGGGGTATACGCAGTCTCTCCGAAATTGAAGCTGAAAGGAAGCTACTCCTTTGAATACCTCCTGCTCGGCGGCTATCAGTACGACCATGCCCATGTGCTGGCGCCGGGCCTGGTGTTCGATTCCGGGAGATGGGGGAGCACCGTCCTCGATTACAAGTACCGCACCACCGCCTATACGAATTTCGGCGCCTTCACCACCAATACCGACCGCAACGGCGACAACCATTATGTCGGCATTACTCATACCGTGCCCGTAGGGAAATCGTATTACCTCTGGGGCGGCTACTCGCACGACGAGGACCTGACGCGCACCGAATTTTGGAACTATCACGGCGACAGGGTGGCCGTCGGCTTTCGCGGCTCCCTTCCCTATGACACCTTGGGCGATATCACCGGCGAGTTTTACAACAAGCAATACGCCGCGGTCGATCCTTCATTCCCCGGCATAACGCGTGACGACCAGCAATTCATGGCGACCCTGACCTTGATGAAAGTGCTCTCGCCGACGTTCAGTTTGATGGCTATGGAGCAATACACCCGCGATATATCCAATGTAGGCGCTTTTAACACGGTCAGGATGGTGACCAGCCTGTTTCTCAACGCGAGGTTTTAAATGCGAAGACCTTTCAAGATAGTAGTTCTGTTGCTTGTCGGCCTGCTTGGGCTTTGCCAAGTTGCCTTTGCCGAACAGGAAGTCGGCAAGGTGGTTGCGGTGCGCGGCAAAGCGAGCATCGAACGAGGCAGCGCCAAGTTGGAAGCCAAGGTGCGGACCGCCATTCAATCGAGCGACGTGATCAAGACGGCGGCCGACTCGCGGGCCAAACTGCTGTTCATCGACGACAGCGTCCTGACCTTGAGCGACAATTCCAGCTTGGCGGTGACGGAATTCATCAAGGGCAAGGCCGGAGAGCGCGGGACATCGGTGTTCAACCTGTTGGACGGCAAGATGCGCTCGGTGGTTGGACGGACCAAGTTCGAGGTCAAAACGCCAACCGCGGTCGCGGCGGCACGCGGCACCGTCATCTTCTTCGATGTCGGCTTTTTGAACAAGGTTCCCTCCTCAAAGATCATCTGCCTGCAAGGCACGGTCGAAGTCAGAAGCACCTCGCCGGCCATTCTCGGCACGGTGCTGCTGACCCCCGGCAGGATGGTTGTCTTCACCGCCGGCCATCCCGTGCTGCCTAAGGCGGTGCCTGCGCCCCCGGCCGAGTTGCGCAAGGCCAGGTCGGAGACCTCGAGCGCGAACCTTCCGGACGACAAAAACGGCAACGACAAGGATAAAGGCGACAAAAACGCCGACAAGGGCGATAAACAAGGCGACAAACAGGGCGACAAACAGGGCGACAAACAGGGCGACAAACAGGGCGGCGATAAGGGAGTCAAAGCGCAAGGGGATGGAGGACAGGGTGCAAGTAACGGTGCTGTCAGCAGCCCGACAAGTGACTCTTTGAACCCCACTACTAATACCACTTCGACTATTGCGACGAGTAACAGCAACAATGCCACACTGACCACAACCCCTACACCAGTCGCAGATTCCGTACCGACTGGGCCGACTGGTCCAACTGGGACCACAGTTGCCAAACCTGAGATTGTCGTACCGCCGGTGCTGCCGCCGGGTCCCCCGCCACCCCCGCCACCTCCGCCGCCACCGCCGCCACCGCCACCGCCTCCGCCTCCGCCGCCACCGCCACCGCCACCGCCACCGCCGCCGACGCACGTGAGAATCAATGTTACGATTCCTCCGCTTCCTGCGCCCTGACGAAGCTGCAAATGCTTGCTCGTCTTCAGGACGTGAAACGCCATCGGGTGATGGCCCTCTCGTCGGAACTGCCGTTAAGTTAAGGATCGACGCGTATCAAAAGCCCCCTCCCCAATGGAGGAGGGTTGGGGAGAGGGTGAAAAGCTCGCAAAAGCTTTCCCTCCCCCCAACCCCCTCCCATAAAGGGAGGGGGAGAAATACGAAGGCGCAAGCTTACCCTAACGGCAGTGCGCCTCGCGGGGGGACGAACGGAGGGTCCGCTGGTCGAACAGACGCCCGCTCCCCTAGAGTAGTTTTTGCCGGTTCAGGTCGGAGGCTCATTTGAAGAAAACTCGCAGCTTTTACCTGATTTCCCTCTGCTCCTTCTGCACCTTTCTCCTCTTCCAGTTTTTCGACCCGCCGCTGATCAACGACCACTTGGAAAGCAAGACCTACGACCTGCGCCTGCAGCTGCGAAACCTGGTGCAAAAACAGCCGCAGCCTCAAATCGCCATCGTCGTCGTGGACGAAAAAAGCATCGCCGAGATCGGGCGCTGGCCGTGGTCGCGCTCGGTTCAGGCCCGCCTGATCGACCGCATCTCTGACGGCCACCCCAAAGTACTCGGCGTCGACATCATGTACTCCGAGAAGGAAAACGCGGCCAGCGATGGCGAGCTGGCGCGCGTCGTCAAAAAAGCGGGAAACGTGGTGCTGGCCACCGCCTTCATCACCCCCGAGCCTGGAGCGCCGAGCGTCAAACCCGCCGCGCCGCCTGACTTTCTCTGGGACTCCGCCTTCCTGCAGGTCAAGGCCGTACCCGGCATAGATTGGCGGGCCTGGGCGGTAAAGCCTGTTTCCGTTAACCCTCCGCTGGCCGAACTGGCCGCAGGCGCGGTCCTGGGACACGCCACCAAATTGCCTGATCTGGACGGGGTCTTGCGCTGGGAAATCTTGTCGGTGAACCTTGGGGAGGATTGTTACCCGGCTTTCCCGCTGCAGGTGGCCCGCCTGGCCTGCGGCCTGCCGATGAAGCAGATGACGCTGATGGGCGGTTCGGGAGTCGCTTTCGGCGACCGTTTCATAGGCACCGACTTGAGCGGCCGGGTGCTGGTCAACTACCTGGGCGCGGAGAAAAGCTTCCCCTATACTTCCGCCTCGGACGTCCTGAACGGCAGGGTATCGCCGGAAAAGTTCCGCGACAAAATCGTCTTCCTGGGGACCTCCGCGCTGGCCACCTACGACCAAAAGGTGACCCCTTTTTCGGCCGACATGGCGGGCGTGGAGGTAAACGCCAACGTCGTGCAGAACATCCTGCAAAACAACTTCATCAGGAAGAGTCCGGGAGTCTTCGAGCTGGCCTCCATCCTGATCGCCAGTCTGCTGCTGACGCTGCTCCTGCCGCGCCTGAAGGCAAGCAGGGGAGTGGCCCTCGGCTTTGGCCTGATAGCTTTTTATTTCGTCCTTTCCTGCGGCCTGTTGATCTATCTCAACATCTGGATCAATCTTCTCTACCCGACCCTGAACATGCTGGTGATCGTCGCCACCCAGACCACCAGCAAACTGTTCATCGAAGAAAGGCGGGCCAAGGAGATCAGGGCGATGTTTTCCAGCTACGTGTCGCCGAAGATCGTCGAGACGCTGATCAACCATCCCGAGAAGCTGGGCCTGGGCGGAGAGCGGCGGGTGGCCACCATTCTCTTCTCCGACATGATCGGCTTCACCACCCTGTCGGAACGGCTTCCTCCCGAAAAGGTGGTCGCCATGCTCAACGAATACTACAAGGAGATGGCGGAGATCATCTTCCATTGGGACGGCACCATGGACAAATTCGTGGGGGACGAAATCATGGCCATCTGGGGGGCGCCGCTCGACCAGCCGGACCATGCCGAACTCGCCGTCCGCTGCGCGCTGCACATGTCTGACCGCTTGAACCAGATGCAGGAGATATGGCGCGCCGAGGGGCGCGACGTGGTCGATTGCGGCATTGGCATCAACACCGGGGAGGTGCTGATCGGCAACATCGGTCTGCCCGGCAAGAAGATGGATTACACGGCCATCGGTAACCACGTCAACATCGCGGCCCGGGTGGAAAAACTGACGCGCGAGTACCACTCAAGGATCTTGATCACCGACGGCACCTACGCCGGCATTTCCCAACTGGTCGAAAGCGGCCGGATCGGTCATGTCGAGGTGCGGGAGCTGGACGCGGTCAAGGTTAAAGGGAAGGACGAAGCGGTAGTGATTATCGCCCTGACCTCCTTGAAAATGGATGATAATCAGGGCGCTCCACGATCTTGATCCTGATTCTGCGACCTTGCAAGCTTCTGGCTCTTGACTATCGTTTGCTGAATGCTACAACACTTATGGTTTGCGCCGGGATTGTTTGACGCGATGTCAAGCGCGCGAAAGCAGAGGAGGAAAGACCGGTCGCAGCAACCAGATGCGCGAGCAGCGTAGAAACAACCGGTGCAGGCGAGGAGAGACCAGGATGGAATCGACGATTGTCCAGGCAGATGGGTCGGCTGGGAGCGAGGAGCCGGACGCGACCGGTCGCCCTGTCACGGCAACCCAGCCGGTCAGCCGGGATCGGCACCCTTCGCGCAGGTGGCCGATTCGGTTGCGCTGGCATCGCCGGTTGCTTCGCATCGGTAAAAGGAGATATATCGACATGATCACGGAAGGGATAAAAAGTTTCGCTGAAAGGGTAGGGCACGCTTTTGTCGCCACCTCCGACGCCAAAGGCACCCCCCACATCGCCGCCGGCAGGGGCGTCTGCGCCGTCGATCCCGACCGGCTCGTTTTCGAGGCCTGGTTTTGTCGGACGACGCTGCAAAATCTGCAGGAGAACGGCAAAGTCGCCGTGGCTATTGTCGATCCTGCCACGGGAAACGGCTACCAATTCTCCGGTCGGGTGGAAAAAACCGAGGATACGGCGGTGATCGACGGTTTTTTGCCTGGCCAAGAGCCTCCTGGGCTGCCGCAGGTGCAGTGGCGGCTCGAGGTCAGGGTTGAGAGCGTGACGGCCTTTTCAGCCGATGCCCATTCGGACCGCCCCTTGGGGTAGCAACAGCCGCGCCTTCACCTTTTTGCGGTGGTTTGCAGCAAGAGTTCTTCGGCCTTTGGAACATCCTCCTCAGCTACCTGTATCTGCTTGCCGATCCCGGCTCCCGTCGGCGTTGCCGCAAGATTGTACTCGATCCCCCCCTTCCGCAGCACCGCCTCGACCCGCGCCAGATCCTTATCGTCCTTAGCATCATAGAATTTCGTCATGACCGTCTCCTTTTATGAATTGTATTCCCATATTTCCCATACTTCCCATGATTCCCATACTTCCCAGATGGTCTCACAACCTCTCACCACCAGAGGTCGGCAACAATCACCGAGAAGAGCAGCAGCAGATAAAGAATGGACGCCCTGAAAGCGGCACGGTAGTTGAGGCGCGCGGCCAGGAAATAGCGGCAGGCCAGCAGGTAAAATCCGCCGAGCACCACGGCGCAGGAGGTGGCCGCGCCCGAGCAGGGGCCGCCGAAGCCGAGCAGCAGGCTCATCGGCGCCAGCGCGCATACCCCCAGATAGATGCAAACCCTGGTGTACCGGTCGCCTTTTGCCAGCGGCAGTATGGGCACACCCGCCGCCCGGTAATCTTCTTTATGGGACAGCGAAAGCAGCCAAAAGTGGGGTGGTTGCCAGATGAGCATGATCAGCAGGAGCGTCAGGCTCCCGGCATCCGGCTGCGCCGTTACCGACGCTTGTCCGATCAGGATCGGCAGCGCGCCGGGCAGGCCGCCCAAGAGCGCCGCCCACGGGGTCTGGCGTTTCAGAAACAGCGTGTAGTAAAGCGTGTAACTTAAAGCAGCGGCAACAAGCAGCAAGGTCGCCCGCCAGTTCAAGAAAGAGGAAGCGACCGCCGCCGCCGAGCCGAGCAGGACGATGGCGGCCGCTACGGCAGGCCCGGCGCCGAGCTGTTGGAGCGCCGCGCTTCGCGCCGTCAGCCGCGCCATCTTCCTGTCCATGTCCCGATCCAGGACGTTGTTGATGATAGCCGAACCGGCCGCCATCAGCAGCAGGCTGATCAGGCAGGCCATTCCGGTCACCGCCTCGGGCAACCCCCTGCCAGCCACCACCATGCCGGTAAAGCCTGTTAGGGAGACCGCGACCACTATGCCGGGCTTTGCCAGCACCAGCAGCGCCCCGCACGCCTCGGCAAGCGTCGCGGAAAGCTTCAAAGGCACTCCATTTCCGGCAGCGGTCCCAATCATTTGCCGACCCTTTCGCTTTGTCGCGTCTGAGAGAGCCAAGCTCTCAGACTCGCGCCGATTATCGCCAGAGTCAACGCCAGGTGCAGCGAGGTGATCGGATAACTCAGGCCCGATTTAACCACCAGGGCGCCGACGCCGATCTGAAGCGCCACCAGGCAGGCCAGCGTCAAAAGTCGCCCGTGCAGGCCGGTTAGGCGCTTGTCGAGCAAGGAGGCTAAGTAGAGCAGCGCGACGCTGCAGAACGTTCCCAGGGCGAGCAGGCGGTGGCTGAAATTGACGGCGGTGGCGGCGTCCCACAACGAGGGGATCAACTCCCCCCGGCAGGTCGGGAAGTCGGGACAGGCAAGGCCGGCGGCGGAGTGGCGCAGGTAGGCTCCCAGGGAGGCCTGCGAAAAGATCAGCACCATCAGGCAGAAAATGAGCCCTGCGTAGCCGGAAAAGGAAAGCGTAGCGGAGCGGGTCTCGCCGTCGCAGGAGGCCATATGGAGCACCAGCAGGAAAACGGCGAGAGCGATCATGAAATGCACCGTGGTCAGTTGCACGGGGAGCGCCAGCAGCACCACGATGCCGCCCAAGGCGATTTCCAGGCAGACCAGCGCCACGGCGGCCACCGGGATCGCCTTGCGCGCTCCTCTGTAGGCCCAGAACCTTCGGCGAGCCAGCGCCAGCAGAAAGAACGCCGCCAGGGCGGCCAATATGCGATGCAGGAACTCCATCCAGACGTCGATGCGCAGCGGCGGCAGCAGCTTCCCCTCGCACAGAGGCCAGTCCGGGCAGGCCGTGCCGGCGTGCATGCCGGCCACCAGATTTCCCCAGATGAGCAGGATGAAGAACAGTCCAGCAGTGATCTTGCCGAGCATGTGGCACCTCCCTAGAAAAACCTCCTGCCATCAAAGCGGCGCTCCCGCCGTTAGCTGATATTCTTCGCGATGGCGTGGTCGACCGACCAGCGCCCGGCGCCGGTTATCATGAGCACCAGACTGATGGCGATGACCAGCAGGTGGTATTCGAAACCTTCGCCTGCCTGCTTCCCCATCCAGTTCATGAAAAAGCCGTTGCGCCAGTGCACCAGGACGACGGCGCCGATCATATCGCACGAGATGCCGAAGGCGGCGAGCCTGGTGAAGAGGCCCAGTATCAGGCCGAGGGCGCCGAAGGATTCGGCGACGATGACCAGCACGGCGAGCGCTGCCGGGATATGCATCTTGTCGGTGAACATGGCCATGGCGGGGCCGTACCCGGGGCCGCCGAACCAGCCCAGCAGTTTCTGGGCGCCGTGGGGAAACATGACCACGCCGAGCGCCACCCTGAGAATCAGCCCCGCCACGCTTTCGTTGGTCCTAAAGAGCTTGTTCATGGTCGGTCCTCCTGCTTACTATCTTTCATTGGTTGGTCGTTCGGATCTTCATCCCGTCAGGGCGTTCCCCGTTATCGGTAAAGCGTGTCGGTAAGCGTTCCAATGATGATCAGAGCCAGTATCAGCAACGGGAAGAGGGCGAATCCCAGTACCAGCTTGATCTCGTGGCGCAGATGCATGAAGTAGAGCGCCACCAGGGCCGCTTTTACGGACGCGATGCCGAGCGCTACGCCTGCGTTCCAGAGGCCAAGGTTCAACAACGAGACTCCCACTGTTATAGCGGTCAGCACAAGCAGCGTCGCCCAGACAATCAGGTAATTTTTGTATGCCGACATGGTCACCTCAGCCGATCAGGTAGAGAAGAGGAAACAGGTAGATCCATACCAGGTCCACGAAATGCCAGTAAAGCCCGGTGATCTCCACCGGCGTGTTGTAGTCGGCGGAAAATTCGCCCCGTTGCGCGCGCAGCAGCAGCCAGACCATCACCAGCATGCCGAAAAGGACGTGGAGACCGTGCAGGCCGGTCATCATGAAGTAAAGCCCGAAGAACAGGTTGCTGGCCGGATACAGGCCGTGGCCGAAGTCCTCGCTCCATTCGAAGTACTTGATGCAGAGAAAACCCGCCGCCAGCGCCAGGGTGACGGCCAGGGCGATCTTCAAGATCCGTTGCCGCCCCTGCCTGATGGCCGCGATGCCGATCGCCATGCTGAGGCTGCTGGTCAAAAGCAGCACGGTGTTCAGCGCGCCCATGATGCGGTTGAGCTTCAGGTGCTGCACGTGGAAAAGATCCGGATAGGAGAGGCGGAACACGGCGTAGACCGTGAACAGCCCGCCGAAAAGGAGCAGTTCGGTGGCGAGAAAGGCCCAGATGCCGAGCCTTGCCGATACCGGCGCGCCTTTATGCGCCTTGTGTTTACTTGCCACGATCGTGCCTCGTTTTCTTGCCGTAGCTGTAGGGCCAATCGGTCACCGTGGGGATCTCCGTGAAGTTCTCCGTCTCGGGAGGCGAGGGGATGCTCCATTCCAGGGTGAGCCCTCGCCAGGGATTGGCGGGGGCGGGGGCGCCGTTTCGCAGGGAGCGGATGAAGTTGGCGAACATGATGAGGATGCCGACGGCAAGAAACCAGGAGCCCACGGTGGCGACCACGTTGAGCGGCTGGTACTTGGCCGGATACTCCGCATAACGCCTCGGCATTCCCTGCATGCCGAGGATGAACATGGGAAAGAAGGTGACGTTGAAACCGGTGACGATCAGCCACCAGGCGTTCTTCGCCCAGTTTTCGTTCAGCATGCGGCCGGTCACCTTCGGGTACCAGTAGTGCAACCCGGCGAAGAGTCCCATCACCGTCCCCCCCATCATGGTGTAGTGGAAATGGGCCACCAGGAAGTAGGTGTCGTGCACGTGCACGTCGGTCGCCAGCGAGCCGAGGAAGAGCCCGGTCAGGCCGCCGATGATGAAGAGAAAGATGAAGGTGAGCGCGTAGAGCATGGGCGAATCGAGCGTGATCGAACCGCGGTAGAGGGTGGCGATCCAGTTGAAGATCTTGATGCCGGTCGGCACCGCCACGAAGAAGGTGAGAAAGGAGAAGATCACGCCCGCCACCGTGGACATGCCGCTTACGAACATGTGGTGTCCCCAGACCAGAAAGCCGATGAAGGCGATGGCGAGCGCCGAGTAGGCGATGGCGCGGTAGCCGAAGATCGGCTTTCGGGAGAAGACCGGCGCCACCTCGGAGATGATCCCCATGGCGGGGAGAATCATCACGTACACCACCGGATGCGAATAGAACCAGAAGAAATGCTGGAACAACAGCGGGTCGCCCCCTTTGGCCGGGTCGAAGAAGCCGACTCCGAACAGCCGCTCGGCGGCCAGCAGGATGAAGGTTATGCCGATCACCGGCGTCGAGAGCACCTGGATAACGCTGGTCGCGTACATGGCCCAGATGAACAGCGGCATGCGGTACCAGTTCATGCCCGGCGCGCGCATGGTGTGGATGGTGACGATGAAATTGAGGCCGGTGAGGATGGAGGACATGCCGACCAGGAAGAGGCCGAGGCAGAGCGTGGTGACGGCGGCGCTGCTCTGGGCGGAGTAGGGGGTATAGAAGGTCCAGCCGGTGTCGATCGGTTGCAGCAGCGAGAAGAGGGTCACCGCGATGCCGGCCAGGAAAATCCAGTAGCTGAAAAGGTTGAGCCGCGGGAAGGCCACGTCGCGGGCGCCGATCAAAAGGGGAATGAAAAAGTTGCCCAGGGACGAGGGAATGGCCGGGATGATGAAGACGGCATCCACATCATGGCTCGCCAGCGAGGCTTCGCCTCCGTTCAGGGCGCTTAAATCCGGCATGCTTTCCCCTTAAATGAATACCTGCTCCGATTTACTCGGATTTTCTCCGTGGCGAATGCTTTGCTCTTAGCTTAAATTGCGCCTTTTCCCTTTTTCCTTTTTCCAAAGCACGCTCAGCAGTCCGGCGGTCAGTATCAGTACTCCCAGCATCGACCCGGTCATGATGCGAGAAGCGAACAGCACGTATCTCCTGCCTACCGGGTCGTAGTGAAAACAGTAGAGAATCGCCCTGTTCAGGATGGTGGCGGCGCCGATGCGCCCTTCACTGGCTTCGATCAGCGCCAGTTTCAGGTCCTGAGGCGCCAGTTCCACTCCGTACAGGTAGCGCGATATTCTCCCCGCGGGTGTGACGATGATGACGACATTGGGATGGGCGAAGTCGTTGTCGCCGATACGGCGGTAGCTGACTCCGACGCTTTCAGTCAGCCGGTCGATCGCGGCGCGGCTTCCCAGCAGAAAAGGCCATGCCTCCCCCGGATTCGGCGTCGTGCTGAGCATGGCGTAGGTTTTCGCGGATTTGTCCGCCGCTCTGGCCCGGGTCTCCTCCGGGTCGATGCTGACCGTTACCACCCGAAAATCCCTGCCGACGCGCAGGTTCCCCAGTTTGCCGATGTTGCCTGCCAGGTTGCGGAAAACCAGCGGGCAAAGGGTCGGGCAGGCGTAGTAGTTGAGCGTAAGGATGACCGGGCCCCCGGTGAAATACCGGGAAAGCTGCACGGCCGAGCCTGTTTGATCGTAAAAGGGGAGTTCTGTCGGGATCAGCTCGCCCAGCCGCTCCTTGACTGCGACCTGGTCGAACACCCGATCCTGCGGGTCGTGCGCCCGCGCAGTGGACGGCAGCAAAGCCGCCCGGGCGAGCGCCGCCAACGTCAGCGTCAGCGCCGCCTTTTGGCGCCAGCGAGGAGGCGGCAGGTTGACCGCTGCGACGTTTGGCATTAGCCGGTGCGCCTGGCATAGTCAAGCATCCCCTGAAAGTCGACCACAACCACCGGTTCGTCTCCAACCACCCAGGCATCGTGCCCGGTCGGCAGCAGCGACAGGTCGCCGGCTTTGCAATCAAACTCCTTGCCGTCGTCCATCGCCACCCTGAGCGTGCCGGAGATGTGGTACTGAAAGTGCGCGGCCTCGCAGCTCAAGGTGTTGGCGATCGGCTTCACCGAACTGGACCAGCGCCAGCCCGGCTCCAGCGTGACGCGGCCAACCGTGGCTCCGCCTATGGTCACCAATTCCAGTTTTCCAAGCGGAAAGGTCCTGGCTTCGTCCGGTGTGGCAAAGCTTTTGTGTTCTGCTTTCAACATGCCTTTCTCCTTGCCCGGCTTGATTTATGGGAATCTCGCTGCTGCGGAAAATAAGCTTGGAAAATTCTAATTTATTCCTCTGCAAAAGCAAGCGAGATAATGCCTCCCTGTGGAAACGCAGTAAACGCTTGCACGGAGGCTGTCCGGTCTGTACAGTACTACTTCGTTTTTGTATGAGCAGGATCGGCTTAACTTTACTGTCATAAGCATTTCTCAAGTCGAAAGGGTTTCGGCATGTTCCTGCAACAGCTGATCAACGGTGTGGCATTGGGTAGCGTTTACGCACTCATTGCCCTCGGCTATACCATGGTCTACGGCATCATCACCTTGATCAACTTCGCCCACGGCGAAATATTCATGGTTGGAGCCTTTGTCGGCCTGTTGTTGATCTCTTACTTCAAGGTAAACGTCTTCATCGCCATCGTCGGCGCCATGATCGTCTGCATGATCATGGGGGTGCTGATCGAACGCATAGCGTACCGCCCCCTGCGCAAGTCGTCCCGTCTTTCGGCGCTCATCTCCGCCATCGGAGTCTCCATCTTCCTCTCATCGCTGGCCCTGATGCTCTTCGGCGCGGACGCCAAGGGTTTTCCCGACAGCGCTTTTCCCGTCAGGCAACTCCGGATCGGCTCCGCCGACGTCTCGACTTTGCAGTTGCTGATCATAGGCGTCTCCGCTTGTCTGATGCTCGGGCTGGAGTTCATCGTGCAGAAGACCAAGATCGGCAAGGCCATGCGCGCCACTTCTGAGGACTACAACACCGCCGCGCTGATGGGGATCGACGTGAACCGCGTCATCTCCTTCACCTTCGCGCTCGGCTCCGCCCTTGCCGCGGCGGGAGGCGTGCTGGTCGGCGTCCTCTTCAACGCGGTTTCCTTCAACATGGGCCTCATGGCCGGGCTCAAGGCCTTCGCCGCGGCGGTGCTGGGGGGAATCGGCTCCATCCCCGGCGCCATGCTGGGCGGCTTGTTGCTGGGCGTCTCCGAGGTGTTCGGCGTCGCCATCGGCTATTCCTCCTACCGCGACGCCATCGCCTTCGCCATACTGGTGCTGGTTTTACTGGTGAAACCGACCGGTTTGCTCGGTCAAAAAATCACGAAGAAGGTCTAGATCCGATGGGAAATGCGCTGCAAAGCCTGGTCGCCTCGATGGACCCTTACCTGATGCAGATACTGGTGAACATCGGCATCGCCATCGTGCTCGCCTTGGGGCTCAACGTGATCGTCGGCCTCGCCGGACAGCTGTCGCTGGGGCACGCCGCCTTCATGAGCATCGGCGCCTTCACCAGCGCCATGATCACCATCAAAACGGGACTTCCCTTCAGCCTGAACCTGGCGGCGACCGGCGTGGTGACCGCCCTGGTCGCCGCCCTGATCGGCTTTCCCATACTGAGATTGACCGGGGACTACCTGGCCATCTGCACCCTTGGCTTCGCCGAAATCGTCAAGGTGTTCTTCCTGAACTTCCAGCCGACCAACAAGGCTTTGGGCCTCACCGTGCCCGGCGCCCATACCGCCATACCCATGCCGATCTACGTCGCGGTCGTCGTCGTTCTTTCGGTGCTGGTGGCCACTTTCGTGCAATCTTCGCGGTTCGGGCGGGCGCTGAAGGCGATCCGCGAAGACGAGATAGCGGCGGAAGCGATGGGGATCGACGCCGCCAGATACAAGATCCAGGCCTTCGCCTTGGGCTCCTTCATGGCGGGAGTCGCGGGCGGGCTGTACGCGCATTTTCTGAGCTACATAAATCCGTCCGATTTCGGCTTCCTGAAATCGGTGGACATGCTCAGCATGGTCGTGTTGGGCGGGTTGGGGAGCGTGCCCGGCACCGTGCTGGGAGCCGCCGTCCTCGCCTCGGCGCCAGAGTTCCTGCGTTTCATGGCCCAGTACCGGATGCTGGTTTACGGCGCGCTCTTGGTTTTTTTGATGGTGTTTCGCCCCAACGGGCTCCTGGGCGGGGTGAATTTTACCGAGTTGGTGCTGCGCGCCCTGAAGATGAAACCGCGCAAACGTTCCTGACGGTTAATAGCGAGAAATCAGCATGTCCATTCTCAAACTCGAAGAGGTCACCATCAACTTCGGCGGCTTGCTGGCCGTCGACAAGGTGAGTCTTGCCGTGGAAAAAGGGGAGATCCTGGCCCTGATCGGCCCGAACGGCGCCGGGAAGAGCACCATTTTCAACGTGATAACCGGCCTCTACACCCCGAGCCACGGCAAGATCACCTTCCAGGGGGAGAACATCGCCGGCATGGCCCCCCACCGGATCGCCGCGGCCGGCATCGGGCGCACCTTCCAGAACATCAGGCTTTTCAACCAGTTGACCGTGCTGGAAAACGTCCTGATCGGCGCCCATACCAGGGGAAGTTTCGATCTCACCGGGGCTATCCTCAAATTCGCCCCCCGGGTGCGCCGCGAGGAGGGAGAGCTGCTCGATCTGGCCATCGGCTGCCTGCAACAGGTCGATCTCGCCGGTAAGGCCTGCGAGCTGGCAGGGAATCTTCCCTATGGCGAACAGCGGCGCCTGGAGATTGCGCGCGCTCTCGCCCTCAAGCCGCAGATGGTGTTGCTGGACGAGCCGGCGGCCGGCATGAACCCGCAGGAGAAGCGGGTGCTTTTGGAAATGGTGCAAGCGATCGGCAAGGGGGGCGTCACCGTGTTCCTGGTGGAGCACGACATGAAGTTCGTCATGGGCATTTCCGACCGGATCGCGGTGCTGGACTACGGGGTGAAGATCGCCGAAGGCGCCCCCGGGGAGATTCGCGCCAACCCGAAGGTGATCGAGGCCTATCTCGGCAAAGGAGCGGCCGGCCATGCTTAAGGTAGAGCGCATCTGCGTCGATTACGGCGCCGTCAAGGCGCTACGCGACGTTTCCTTCCGGATCGAGCAAGGGGAGATCGTGGCGTTGATCGGCGCGAACGGCGCAGGCAAGACCACCGTTCTCAACGCCATCTCCAACATCGTCCCGTCGGCTTGCGGCAGCATCGTCTATCTGGGGAAGGAACTGACCAAGCTTGCTCCCCACGAGATCGTGAAACTCGGCATTTCGCAGGTGCCGGAAGGGCGCCGCGTCTTCGGCCGGATGAGCGTGGTGGAGAACCTGGAAATGGGCGCTTTCACCCGAAACGACAAGGAACAGATCGGCTTGGACCTGGAGAAGATCTTCCAGCGTTTCCCGCGCCTGGCTGAGCGCAGGAAGCAGCCTGCCAAGACCCTTTCCGGCGGAGAACAGCAGATGCTCGCCATGGCGCGCGCGCTCATGTCGCGTCCGAAGCTGCTTCTCTTGGACGAGCCCTCCATGGGACTCGCCCCGATGCTGGTCGAGCAGATCTTTGCCATTGTCCAGGAGATCAACCGAAGCGGCACCACTATTTTGCTGGTAGAGCAGAACGCCAACATGGCGCTTTCCATAGCGCACCGCGGCTACGTGCTGGAGACGGGCGAGGTGGTGCTGCAGGGGGGAGCCGGGGAGTTGGCCTCGGACCCGCAAGTAAGAAGCGCCTACCTGGGAGAGTGAACTGTGGGGAGACGATGACTTCGAGAAGGGTGCGATGCTGAAAAATCAGGAAAACCCGGATCACTGCGCAGCCCTGGCGAGGCGCAAAGGGGTAATTTTCGGCCTGTCGGCATATGTGGTCTGGGGCTTTTTCCCGGTCTACTTCAAGCTGGTGAAGGCGGTTCCGCCGCTGGAAATGGTCTCGCACCGGGTTCTTTGGTCCTTTTCCTTCCTGCTGGTATTGATCACCTGGAACGGCGCCTGGCCGGCGCTGCTCGACTTGCTGAAAAGGCCGAAGTATGTGGCGGCGTTGGCCGCTTCGACCCTGATGATCTCCAGCAACTGGCTGGTGTTCATCTATTCTGTGAGCATCGGCGAGCTGCTGCAAGCAAGTTTGGGCTATTTCATCAACCCGCTGGCAAGCGTGCTGCTGGGTTTCTTTTTCCTGGGTGAAAGGCTCGCGCGCGTCCAATGGCTGAGTCTGTTTCTGGCCATGGCCGGGGTCGGCTATCAGACCATTCAGTACGGGGGGCTCCCCTGGATTTCGCTGGTGCTCGGCATTACCTTCGCGTTGTACGGCTTGATCAGAAAGGCGCTCCCGGTCGAGCCGCTGGTGGGACTTACCATCGAGACGCTGCTGCTTGCCCCCTTAGCCCTTGGCTATCTGTTTCGATTGCACCATAGCGGCGCCGGCAGCTTCCTCTTTTTCTCGACGCGACTCGACCTGTTGGTCGCCATGTCGGGCGTCATTACCGCCATACCGCTGCTGCTGTTCGCCGCCGCCGCCAAAAGGTTGCGGCTGGCCACGGTCGGCTTTCTTCAGTACATAACCCCCTCGCTGCAGTTGCTGCTTGCCGTCGCCGTTTACGGCGAGCACTTCACCCGGACCCACCTGGTCAGCTTCCTCCTCATCTGGTGCGGCCTGGCCCTCTACTCCGTGCACGCCTATCGCACGACCAGAGTGCCGGCTGCTTAAAGCGAACCTTCGGGGTGCGTCGTCTACCATTTGGGATTCTTACGAGGTTTTCCAACTTGACTTTGTATCACTCACTGATACATCATGTTGATGCCATGGATTATTACCTATAGCCGCAAAGCGGCCAAGCTTCGCGAAAAGATGCCGGAGCGCGTAAAGGTAATGCTTGACGCTCTTATAATTGATATACGCGCCACTGGCCCGGTGCGTGGCGATTGGCCGAATTATCCCAAACTTACCGGCAGCTTGCACCATTGCCATTTGAAAAAGGGGCGACCGACTTACGTTGCCGTCTGGCGGGTTGAAGACGACGAAGTTTACTTGGTGGAGATTACCTATGTTGGCACGCACGAAAAAGCTCCCTACTGAGAGCATCCACATCGTTGGGACAACGGATGTCATAAGACGCCTGCGCAAGTATGCGCGCAAGTTCGGAGCCGACATAATTGAGACTGCTGACGGTATCCCCGTTGCCGATATTTCACCGCTGTTGGACACTAATCCATGCGGGGTATATCTGCGAGGGATCCGCTTGCGGGAAGATCTCACTCAGCAAGCTTTGGCGGAATTAACCGGCATTTCCAGGTCGAACATCAGCGCCATGGAACACGGTAAACGCCCGATCGGTAAGGAGCTTGCAAAGAAGTTGGCAGACACCTTGAACTGTGATTATCGCCGATTTCTTTAACTGCCGACTTTCAACCTTTCCAAATGCTCATCCGGCGACGATACAACAAAACGACCATCCGCTAGATCTGCCTTGGACTGGGCCAGAGCCGCCTCGAGTTCGCATTCGCGAAGATACTGGAACAGCTCCAGAGGTATCACTACGAAATGTTTTTTACCTCGAACCGAGGACACGTTTTATCTCCTATTTTGAACCGATAAAGAGTGCTTTTCATGGTACCGTTACCATATCGCGCCAGGACCGTCAATGGCCACAACTAGGCAACCCCAATCTCGCCGATCTCGCCGCATCGCTTGTTCCTTCCCCGACGGCGTCAGACCTTCCAAACTCCTTGTGCTCCTCTCATTCGCAGTTACTATTTCAGGCGTTCTGGAATAAAGTAGATACCAAAGGGTATCAGGAGGCTTGCCATGACCAACAGCGAATTGAACGACCGTATCGTAGCGCGCGGCAGGGAGATGTTCGCCAGCATCTCGGGCGACAAACCTTCGCTGTTCGACAAAGGCGCGTGGATGGGAAGGGTGATGGACTGGAGCATGAAGAACGAGAGCTTCAAGATCCAGTTGTTTCGCTTTGTCGACGTCTTTCCTTCCCTTACCGCCGGCAAGTTGCTGACCGATCATATCAGGGAGTATTTCGGCGAAGAAAAGGAGCTGCCGCCGGTCTTGGCCACCGGCGCCAAGGTGGCGGGGATGCTCGGCTCTTTCGGCGCAGCCGTCCTGAACAAGATGCTCGCCGCCAATATCCAGGAGATGGCCCGGCAGTTCATCGTCGGCGAGCACACCAAGGAGGCGATCAAGAACGTCGAACGCCTGAGAAAAGACGGCTTCGCTTTCGTGATCGACGTGCTCGGCGAGGCGACCCTTTCCGAGGCGGAAGCGGACAACTACCTGAACACCTACCTGCGACTTCTCGATGCGCTTGCCGAGCATTGCCGCGATTGGCGGCCGCTGCCGGGGAAGGGGGGGAACCCCGAGCTGGACTGGGGCCACGCCCCGAAGATCAACGTTGCCGTCAAGCCGACCGCGCTTTTTTGCCTCGCCAACCCCCAGGATTTCGAGGGATCGGTGACGGCGATCCTGAGCCGACTGCGGCGCATCGCCGACAAGGTGGTCGAGGTGCGGGGTTTCCTGTGCATCGACATGGAGACCTATCGGCACAAGGACATCATCATCGAGGCCTACCGCAGGCTGAAGCTTGAGTATCGCGACTATCCGCATCTGGGCCTCGTGCTCCAGGCCTACCTGAAAGACACCGACGGCGATCTGGCCGGCTTGCTCGCCTGGGCCAGAGAGAACGGCGTGCGGATATCGATCCGCCTGGTGAAGGGCGCCTACTGGGACTTCGAAACGGTGAGGGCCAGGCAAAACGGCTGGGAAGTGCCGGTCTGGACCGTCAAGGCCCAATCGGACGCCGCCTTCGAGCGCCAGGCGAAGACCATCCTGGAGAATCACGACATCTGCCATTTCGCCTGCGGTTCCCACAACATCAGGTCGATCGCCGCCGTCATGGAACTGGCCCGCGAACTGGCGGTACCGGACGAGCGCTACGAGTTCCAGGTGCTGTACGGCATGGCTGAGCCGGTCCGCAAGGGGATTCTGAAGATCGCCGGCCGCATACGGCTTTACTCCCCCTACGGCGACATGGTGCCGGGGATGGGGTACCTGGTGCGGCGGCTTTTGGAGAATACCGCCAACGAATCGTTCCTGCGCCAAAGCTTTGCCGAGGAGGCCCGCATCGACAGGCTCCTGGAAGATCCCGCCGCCGTCATCGAGCCGGAACTCGGCGGCGGCGCGGTAAAAGAAGCGCTCCCGGGAAAAACCCGACCCCAAGGGGGGGCGGGGCTGAAAACTTTCGACAACGAGCCGATGGTCGATTTCACCAAAGCCGAGCAGCGGGCCGAGTTTCCCCGGCAGATCGCCCTGGTGCGCAAGCAGTTGGGGCGCAGCTACCCGTTGTACATCAACGGCCGCGAGCTTTCCACCTCGGACACCGTCGCCTCGCTGAACCCGGCCAACCCGCTGGAGGTGGTCGGCGTTGTCTGCCAAGCCGGCGCCAAAGAGGTGGGCGACGCCATCGCCGCCGCCGCGGCCGCCTTTCCGGCCTGGCGCGACAGCGATCCCGAGCTCAGAGCCGGCTATCTGCTGAAGGCGGCAGCCGGCGCCCGCCGCAGGATCTTCGAACTGGCCGCCTGGCAAGTACTGGAGATCGGCAAGCAGTGGGATCAGGCCTACGCCGACGTCGCCGAAGCCGTCGATTTCCTGGAGTACTATGCCCGCCAGATGATCGTCCTGGGGCAGCCGCGCCTGATCGGCAGCGCGCCGGGGGAGGTGAACCACTATTTCTACGAGCCCAAAGGGGTCGCCGCGGTGATCTCCCCCTGGAATTTCCCGCTGGCCATCGCCATGGGGATGGCCTCGGCCGCCATTGTCGCCGGCAACTGCGTGGTGTTCAAACCCTCGGGGCTCACCCCGGTGATCGGCTGGCAACTGGTCGAGCTGTTTCGGGAAGCCGGTCTTCCCGCCGGGGTCTTCAACTACGTCCCCGGCCGCGGCGGCGTCATCGGCGATTTGCTGGTGGACAGCCCGCAGGTGAGCTTGATCGCCTTCACCGGTTCGCTGGAAGTCGGATTGCGCATCATGGAGCGCGCGGCACAGGTCCATCCCGGCCAGGAGCGCGTCAAGAAGATCGTCTGCGAGATGGGCGGCAAGAACGCCATCATCGTCGACGACGATGCAGATCTGGACGAGGCGGTGCCGCACGTGCTGTATTCGGCTTTCGGCTTCCAGGGGCAGAAGTGTTCCGCGTGCTCGCGGGTGATCGTGCTGGAGACGGTGTACGACAAGTTCGTGGAGCGCCTGGTGGCGATGGCCCGGGCGGTCAAGGTCGGGCCCGCCGAGGACCCGGCCAATTACCTGGGGGCGGTGGCCGACGAAACGGCGCTGAAGAACATCCGCGCCTACCTGGAAATCGGCATGAAGGAGGGGGAACTGCTTTACCAAAGCCAGGTGCCGAGCGGCAACGGCTACTTCGTGCCGCTGACCATCATCGGCGGCATTCGGCCCGAACACCGGATCGCGCAGGAGGAGATTTTCGGACCGGTGCTGGCCGTCATGCGGGTGCGCGATTTCGACCAGGCCCTGTCTTGGGCCAACTCCACCAGGTTTGCCCTGACCGGCGGCGTTTTCTCCCGAAGCCCCGATCATCTGCAGCAGGCGCGCCGCGATTTCCGGGTGGGGAACCTCTACCTGAACCGCAACAACACCGGGGCGCTGGTCGGGCGCCAGCCTTTCGGCGGCTCCAGGATGTCCGGCGTCGGCACCAAGGCGGGGGGGCCGGACTACCTGTTGCATTTCATGGATCCGCGGGTCGTTACCGAAAACACCATGCGCCGAGGCTTCGCGCCGCCGCAAGACGAGCAATGAGGCGGGGGAGGCACAAGGTCGCCTCGACGAAATGGCAATTCGTAGGGGCGAACCTTGTGTTCGCCCGCCTCGTTTTCGAATAGGCCGACCGGCAAGGGGCGTCGTTTCCTGGATCCGTTTGGCAGCCGGCGGCTCGCTTTTTTTCTTGATTTACTGCGCGCTTTGGCATAATCTACGGCGGTAAGATAATTTTAATCTAATGTATCGGAGGAAGCATGTCCAAACAAGCGGGAACGTCCAAGTTTCAGATCGATCTGCGTCGCCATTTGCGTAGTCAGAACATCTGCGACAATCTTATTCACCTGATCTGCGAGATCGCCGAGGCGAGTAAATACGTGATCAACGCGGTGCGTACGGGCGATCTCGGCGTGGCCGGTACCTCGAACCTCTACGGTGAAGAGCAACTGGCCCTCGACGTGCTGTCCGACCGGATCATGCGCAAGCGGCTGATCCATTCGGGCGTCGTTTGCAACATAGCTTCCGAAGAAATGGACGAGATCTACCAGTGCCAGGCCGACGCCGACGGCCTGTACTCGGTCGCCTACGATCCCCTTGACGGCTCCTCCTTGGTGGACGTGAACCTCGCCGTCGGCACCATCGTCTCCATCTTCGCCGGTTGCGACCTGCTGCAGCCGGGAAGAAACCAGGTCGCCGCCATCTACATCCTCTACGGGCCGAGGGTCTCCATGGTCTACACGGTGGGCGACGGGGTGCACGAGTTCACCATGAACAACCTGATGGAGTTCACGCTCACCCGCGAGAACATCAGGATGGAGTCCGATGGGAACATCTACGCGCCCGGCGGGCTCAGGAACAAATACAGCGCAGGCGACGAGCGTTTCATCCGGCACCTGGAAGAGAAGGGATGCAAGCTGCGCTATTCGGGGGGCTTCGTGCCGGACATCAACCAGGTGCTGATGAAGGGCAAAGGGCTCTTCATGTACCCCGCGCTGAACGGCTCGCCCAACGGCAAGCTGCGCGTCCTCTTTGAACTCAACCCGATGGCTTTCATCATCGAGCACGCCGGCGGCGCCGCCAGCAACGGCGAAATCAGCATCCTCGACATCAAGCCGGAGTCTCTCGATCAAAGGGCGCCGGTTTACATCGGCTGCAGCAACGACGTCAAACTGGCCATGACCTATCTCAACGGCAATTAGCAGCAACTAGAGGCGCAATCAGAGGCGCAATCGGCACACCGCAAACCGGCAGGCGTAAAACCGTCGTAAATTCAGAGGTAACGTATGGAAACACAACAGCGTCCGCGAAGACTTTGCAGCGAAATTCAACTCTTTGACCTGTGCGATCTGGAAACCTGCTGCCAAAAAGACGGCCGTTTCTGCACCAACAACGAGGTGCTGGAGCGCTTCGAGGCGATCAAGGAGGAGGACGAGCGCTCCCCTGAGCAGTACCTGACCGAGGACCTCGACGAGGACGAAGAAGGGGAGGGGTTGGAAGGGGAACTCTACGACGAGGAGCCTGAAGACGCCGACAACTACGACGAGGAAGACTTCTAGCGGCACTGGCGCTGACTTTGCTTCCTCTTATAGCTCCCCCTCCCTTTATGGGAGGGGGAGGCCCGCCGCACCCGCCTAAAACAACTCTTTCCCGGCAGCCGACTCCCAGGATTCTTTCGGCAGGCTGAGAAACACCTCCACTAGTTTCGGGTCGAATTGACAGCCGCTGCACCTCTGCACCTCGTCGCGCACCGCCTGAAAGCTCAGCGCCTTGCGGTACGGCCGGTCGGAGGTCATGGCGTCGAGTGTGTCCACCAGCGCGAAGATGCGCGCGCTGATCGGGATCGACTCCCCGCTCGCCCCGTTTGGGTATCCCGAGCCGTCGTAGCACTCGTGGTGCGACAGCACCAGCTCCGCGGCCCCGGCAAAATAGCCGATGCCGGAGAGGATCTCGTAGCCGACCGAGGGATGCTGCCGCATGATCTCCCATTCCGAAGGATCCAGTTCCCCCGGCTTCAAAAGGATGTTGTCCGAGACGCCGATCTTGCCGATGTCGTGCAAGAGCGCGCCCTTGCCGAGGATGACGCGTCCCTCCGCGTCGATTCCCGCCGCCTGCGCCAGCAGGCAGGCGTAGGCCATCACCCGCTCCGAGTGCGAGCCCACCTCTTTTTCCCTGGCGTCGAGCGCCCTGATCAAGGCCGCCAGCGTGTGCTGGTAGGCGAGGTTGATCTCCCCCATGACGCTGCGGATGGTTTCGGTCTGCTCGCGCACCTTCTGTTCCAGGTCCGCCTGGTACAACCGGTTCTCCAGCACCAGCCGGCGCTTGTCCAGGGTGTTTTTCACGGTGAGCAGCACCCGGTCCAGGTTGAACGGCTTGGTGATGTAGTCCTCGGCGCCGTAATGGATGCAGGTGAGGGCCGTGTCCATGTCGTTCATGGCGGTGATCATCAGCACGGTGGTGTCCGGAGTCGCCTGCTTGATGTCCCTCAGCAGATCGATCCCCGAGCGCCCCGGCATCATGATGTCCAGGAGGGCCAGGTCCAGCTGCTGGTTCTTGATGATCTCCAGCCCTTCTTCGGCGTTGGCCGCCTGATGGCAGGTGAAGCCTTCCTTGGCGAGCGTGATGTGGATCAGTTCGCGGATCATCTCTTCATCGTCCGCTATCAGGATGTTCGCGGTTGCTTTCAATTATTGCCTCCTGAAGACGCGCCTGCCTTTTCCGTTTCCATTCTATTTTGCAGCGTCTCCCTGACCTTTCTGATCAGTCCGTCTCCGGTGAACGGTTTGGGCAGAAACTGCACTCCCTTCTCCAGCATCTTCTCCAGGGCCAGCTTGTTGTCGGTGTGTCCCGACATGAACAGCACCGGCAGACGCGGTTTCTTCCGCGTCAGGGTCTCCGCCAGGGCCGGCCCGCTCATGGAGGGCATGACCAGGTCGGTCAAAAGCATGTCGATCCGGTCGGCGTGCTGCTCGAAGAGCTCCACCCCGTGCTGCGGATCGGTGGTTTCCAGCACGTTGAAGCCGCGTTGCCGAAGGATCCGCACCACCAGGGCCAGCACTCCGGGCTCGTCCTCGACCACCAGCAAGGTCTGGGTGCCGGCCGACTGCTCGTCGAGCGCTTGCTTTTCCAGCGGCTCGGGCGCTTGGAAGACGCGCGGCAGGTAGATGTTGAAGCGCGCCCCCTGGTCCGGCTGGCTGATCACCTCGATGTAGCCGCCGCTCTGCTTGACGATGCCGTAGACGGTGGCCAAGCCGAGCCCCGTGCCCCGTCCCATTTCCTTGGTGGTGAAAAAAGGCTCGAACAGGCGCCGCTTCACCTCCTCGGTCATGCCCAGCCCCCGGTCGCTGACCGAGATCCTCACGTAGCTGCCGGCCTGCGAGCCGGCGTGCTGCAGGGCGAACTCCTCGTCCAGGTCGCAATTGGCTGTCTCGATGGCGATCTCCCCGCCGGTCTCCGAGGCGTCGCGGGCGTTCACCACCAGGTTCATCACCACTTGCTCGAACTGGCCCGGATCGATCTTGATGCAGCCGGTGTCGTCGGCGAGCCTGATCACCAGAGCGATGTGCTCGCCGATCAGTCGCGCCAGCATCTGCTGCACCGAATTCAGCTGGCGGTTGGCGTCCAGCACCCGCGGCTCCAGGATCTGCCGCCTGCTGAAGCTCAGCAGTTGCCGGGTGAGATCGGCCGCCCGCTCGCCGGCGCGCAGGATCTGCTCGGCCTCGGTGCGCAGTTCCGCTCCCTTGTCGAGCGACTTGATGATCAGCGTGGAGTAGCCGTTGATGACGGTGAGCAGGTTGTTGAAATCGTGGGCGATGCCGCCTGCCAAAAGGCCCACGGCCTCCATCTTCTGCGCCTGCCGCATCTGGTCGATCACCCGTTTGCGCTCGGTTACGTCCTCCTTCAACCAGACGAAATGCGTGATCCGCCCCTCCGGGTTCTTCACCGCCGAGATCGAGCCGCTCTCCCAGAAGAGCTCGCCGCTCTTCTTCTTGTTGTGCAATTCCCCGTGCCACTCGCGCCCGGAGCTGATGGTCTGCCAGAGCTCGTGGTAGAGCTCGCGCCCCATGCTCTCCGACTTGAGCATGCCGGGGGTGCGCCCGACCAACTCGTCCTGGGCGTAGCCGGTCACCTCCAGCACTTTCGGGTTCACGTATTCGATCCTTCCCGACAGGCCGGTGATCATCACCGAGACCGGGCTCTGCTCGACGGCGCGCCACAGCGTGCTCAGCTCGGCCTCGGCGCGCTTTCTCTGGGTGATGTCCAAAAGGGTGCCGATCACCGCCGGGCTGCCGTTGAGTTCGGTCCTGGCGCCGTTCACCTCCAGCTCGACGCCAGCGCCGTCGGCGCGCCGCCCCTGGAAAAAGAAGTGCAGCGGTTCGCACAGCTCCTTGAGCGGTCGCAGGAACTGGGTGACCACCCGGATCTCGTCGTCGCGGGCCACCAGGTCGAGCAGGGACCTGGCTTCGATCAACTGCTCGGGGCGATAGCCGAAGATCTGCGCGAATTTGGGGTTCACATAGGTGAAGACGTCTTCTTGCAGCATGAAGATCCCCACCAGCGATTGCTCGACCAGGCTCTGAAAGCGCGCCTCGGTGGCGGTGAGCGCCGCCTCCGCCTCCATGCGTTCGCGCCGCACCACCGCCTCGCTCAACTCCCGCTTGATGGCCGGTATCAGCCTGGCCAGCCGGTCCTTGATCAGGTAGTCGTGGGCGCCCGCGCGCATCGCCTCGACGGCGGCGTCCTCGCCGGCCTGCCCCGAAACCATGATGAAGGGGAGGTCGATCCCTCTTCGCTGCAGTATCCGCAGCGCGTGCAGGCCGCTGAACTTCGGCAGCAGGTAGTCCGAGAGCACCAGGTGCCATCCCCCCTTGTCGAGGGCGGTTTCCATTTCTTCGGCGGTCGCCACCTGCTCCCAGCTTGGGGAGAACTCCCGCCGCAGCTCGCGCACGATCTCCAGGGCCGCGTCGGGGACGTCGTTGACGATCAGGATGCGCAGTGCGTGTTTCATCGGTTTCCGCTCCTTAATTGGGCGTTGCCGGCTACGTACTCGCGTGGCTTACCGTCTCGGGACTTATCGGACGGTAAATCAATATGTTTAGCCTAAAAACCGAAAAAAGAAAGGGAAGGTAGTGTTCTTTTTTACCGAGCTATTTCTGCACTACTAATTAGATAAGGAATATGCTATGAATCTTCGACCTAAAATGAGTCGTCCCTTCAGGAGAGTTTCGTGCTGAGCCACCTTTTTGACCGGTTTCCCTGCAGCATCGCCGCCGTCTTTTGCCTGTTGGCCCAGCTTTTTTTCGCGGGGTGCTCGGCTGAAAAGGAGAAACCCAAGGAAAAGCCGCCGGCGCCGGTGACGGTTGCCCGGGTGGAGCTGAAAAGCGTCCCGGTCGAGCTGCGCGCCATCGGCAACGTGGAGCCGTACGCGACGGTGGCGGTGAAATCCATGGTGGCCGGCAACGTCATGGCGGTGCATTTCCAGGAGGGGCAGGACGTCGTCCGGGGGGCGCGCCTGTTCACCATCGATCCCCGCCCGTTTGCCGCCGCGGTTTCCCAGGCCCGGGCAAATCTCGCCCGCGATCTGGCCATGGCGGCCAACGCCGGAGAGCAGGCCAACCGCTACGCGCTTTTGGTCAAGGAAGGGATCGTCACCCGCGAGCAGTACGAGCAGCTGCAGGCCAACGCCGACGCGCTCGCCGCCTCGGTCGCCGCCGACCGGGCGGTCCTGGAGAGCGCGCAACTGCAGCTCGGGTTTTGCTATCTGCAGGCGCCCATCTCCGGGCGCACCGGCAACCTGGCGGTGAACGCCGGCAATCTGGTGAAAGCCAACGAGCTCCCCGCCCTGGTCACCCTGAACCAGATAACGCCGCTCTTCGTTACTTTCTCGCTGCCGGAGAAGGAGTTGGGTGCGCTCAAGGCGAAGCTTGCCGGCGGCGGGCTCGCCGTGGAGGCGAGCGTCCCCGGCGGCGCCTTCCCCGCCGAAAAGGGGGTGGTCACCTTTCTGGACAACGGCGTCGACCCGGCGACCGGGACCATCAAGATCAAGGGGACTTTCCAGAACAGGCTGCGCCGGCTTTGGCCCGGCCAGTTCGTGAACGTGCTGCTCACCATGGATCTCAGGAAGAACGCGCCGGTGATCCCCACCAGGGCCGTTCAGACCGGACAGCAGGGGGAGTTCGTTTACCTGGTGAAAAAGGATTCGACCGTGGAGATCCGGCCGATCACCGCCGGGGTTGCGCGCGACGGCCTCACCGTGGTCGAGCGCGGGGTGAACCCGGGCGACACCGTGGTGACTGACGGCCAGATGCGGCTTATCCCCGGCGGCAAGGTGGCGGTCAAAACCGGGAACCCTGCATGAACGTAGCCGAACTCTTCATCAAGCGGCCGGTGATGACCAGCCTGGTCATGGTGGCCGTGGTGCTGGCCGGCCTGATGGGCTACCGCCTGCTGCCGGTGAACGACCTTCCCAACGTCGACTACCCCACCATCCAGATCACCGCCAACCTGCCGGGCGCCAACCCCGAGACCATGGCTTCCGCGGTGGCGACGCCGCTGGAACGCCAGCTCTCCACCATCGCCGGCATCGACTCCATGAACTCCACCAACGGCCAGGGGATCACCCTGATCACGCTGCGCTTCGCTTTGGACCGAAACATCGACGCGGCGGCGCAGGACGTGCAATCCGCCATAGCCAAGGCCGCGCGCCAACTGCCGCAGGACATGCCCACGCCTCCCTCCTACCGGAAGGTGAACCCGGCCGACCAGCCGGTCCTCTACCTGGTGCTGAGTTCGCCGACGCTGCCGCTCTCCCGGGTGCACGAGTACGCCGACACCATGATGGGGCAGCGCATCTCCATGGTGAGCGGCGTGGCCCAGGTGCTGGTCTACGGTTCGCAGAAATACGCGGTCAGGGCGCGGGTGAACCCGATGGCGCTGGCCTCCCGCAAGATCGGCATCGACGAGGTCTCGGCGGCGCTGGCCAACGGCAACGTCAACCTGCCGACCGGCACGCTGCAAGGCACCCACAAGGCGTTCGCCATCCAGGCCGAGGGGCAGCTCTACGACGCGGCCGCCTACCGTCCGCTGATCGTCGCCTACCGGGGGGGCTCGCCGGTCAGGCTCTCCGACCTCGGGGTGGTGGCGGACTCGGTGGAAAACGATACCATCGCCGGCTGGTTCAACGCCTCCGATCGCGCCATCATCCTGGCGGTGCAGAGGCAGCCCGGCACCAACACCATCGAGGTGGTGGACGACATCAAGAAGCTGCTCCCCTCCTTTCGCGAGCAATTGCCGGCGGGGGTGTCGCTGAGCGTCCTCTACGACCGCTCTCTCGCCATCAGGGATTCGGTGGCCGACGTCAAGTTCACCCTGCTGCTCACCATCCTGCTGGTGGTGCTGGTGATCTTCCTGTTCTTAAGAAACCTCTCGGCCACCGTCATCCCGAGCCTGGCGCTCCCCATCTCCCTGATCGGCACCTTCGCCGCCATGTACGCCCTGGGCTTCTCGGTGAACAACATCACCCTGATGGCGCTCACCCTTTCGGTCGGCTTCGTGGTGGACGACGCCATCGTCATGCTGGAGAACATCGTGCGCCACCTGGAGATGGGGGAAAGCGCCATGCAGGCGGCCCTGAAGGGTTCGCGCGAGATCGGCTTCACCATCGTCTCCATGACCATTTCGCTGGTTGCCGTCTTCATACCCGTGCTCTTCATGGCGGGGATGCTCGGCCGGCTGCTGCACGAATTCGCCGTCACCATCACCTGCGCCATCCTGATTTCGGGGGTGGTCTCGCTGACGCTCACCCCGATGCTCTGCAGCCGCTTCCTGCGCCCGCCGGCCCACGAGCGCCACGGCAGGATGTACCTCTTCATGGAGCGTTTTTTCGACGCCCTGCTCTCGGCCTACCGAAAGAGCCTCTCGCGGGTGCTGGTCATGCGCCGCACCACCATGGCGGTCACCCTGGCCCTGACCGTGGCCACCGGCGTGCTCTTCTACCGGATGCCGACCGGGCTTTTGCCCAGCGAAGACTTGGGCTCGCTCTTCTGCATGACCGAAGGGGCGCAGGGGGTCTCCTTCGAGGAGATGTCGGCCCACCAGATGCAGGTGGCCAAGATCATCGCGGCCGATCCCAACATCGCCAATTTCATGTCCTCGGTGGGCGCTAGCGGCTCCCGGGTCGGCTCCAATTCCGGCTTCATGTTCGTCACCTTGAAGCCCCGGGAGGAGCGGGAGCTCTCGGTGGACCAGGTGATCCAGTCGTTGCGCCCGAAGCTCGCCGCGGTGCCCGGCATCCAGGTTTTCATGCAGAACCCGCCCCCCATCCGGCTTGAGGCGCAGCTCTCCAAGAGCCAGTACCAGTTCCTGCTGCAATGCCCCGATACCAAGGTGCTCTACGATTGCGCCGCCCAACTGGAGGCGAAGCTCAAGTTTTTGCCGCAGCTTTTGGACGTCACCAGCGACCTGCAGTTGAGTAACCCCCAGGTGAACGTCCGCATCGACCGGGACAAGGCCATCTCCCTGGGCGTCACGCCGCAGCAGATCGAGGACGCGCTCTACTACGCCTACGGCTCCCGGCAGGTCTCCACCATCTACGCCCCCACCAACCAGTACCAGGTGATCCTGGAGTTGGAGCCCCAGTACCGGATGGACCCCGCCGCGCTCGGCATGCTCTACGTGAAATCGTCCTCGGGCGCGCTGGTGCCGCTCTCCACCATGACCGCGCTCAGCAAGTCGCTGGGACCGCTCTCGGTGAATCATCTGGGACAGACCACCTGCGTCACCATCTCCTTCAACCTGAAGCCGGGGGTGCCACTGGGCGACGCGGTGCAGGCGGTCGAGAAGACGGCGGCCGCCCTGCTTCCCGCCAGCGTCAGCACCGGCTTCCAGGGCGCGGCCCAGGCCTACCAGTCCTCCACCAAGGGGCTCATGCTGCTCCTGATCGCCGCCGTGGTGGTCATCTACATCGTGCTGGGGATCCTTTACGAGAGCTACATCCACCCGATCACCATCCTCTCTGGGCTGCCCGCCGCCGGTTTCGGCGCGCTGCTCACCCTGATGATCTTCCACAAGGAACTCAATATCTACGCCTTCGTCGGCATCATCATGCTGGTGGGTATCGTCAAGAAGAACGCCATCATGATGATCGACTTCGCGCTGGAGGCGCAGAGAAAGGAAGGGAAGAGTCCGATGGACGCCATCTATGAAGGATGTCTGGTCCGTTTCCGGCCGATCATGATGACCACCATGGCGGCGCTGATGGGGACGCTCCCCATCGCCTTGGGCGTCGGCGCCGGCGCCGAGGGGAGACGGCCGCTCGGGCTGGCCGTGGTCGGCGGATTGCTGGTCTCCCAGCTCCTCACCCTGTACATCACGCCGGTTGTTTACTACTACATGGATCGGCTCTTGAACCGCGTGCAGCTGCGCTTCGGCATGCGTCGGCCCG
>CAIYDQ010000200.1 GCA_903925075.1 uncultured Geobacter sp. | reverse complement strand
GGGGCTGGAAAAACTTTCCCGTGGGCCCCGGGGAACTTTCCCGAGGCCCGGGGAACTTTCCCGAGGGCCGGGGAACTTTCCCGGAGCCGACGAACTTTCCCGGGGGCTGGAAAAACTTTCCCGTGGGCCCCGGGGAACTTTCCCGAGGCCCGGGGAACTTTCCCCTTGAAGCGTGAACTTTTCCGAGGCGTGAAGCTTATCCGCTTGTTTGGTGAAACTTCTCCCTTAGAGCGAGTAAAGTAGGTAGGTCGTGTTGAGGCACGAAATGCGACACTTCTTGACGGCGCCAAGCTGCCCAATGTCGCGGGCGGCCAGACTGGAATAAGGCCGATTGTTGGTATTTTTCCCACTTTTTTGTGCTATTCTCAGCCATCCTGTTTCCGACGCCTCAGCTCCCGGGGAGCATCCTTGCCCAGATCCACCATTTTCAAGAAGATCCTGGTGATCACACTGCTGCTCTCGCTGCTGCCTCTGCTCGTCTCCTCGGCCATACTGCTCGTCAATCTGCAGTCCATCAGTTCGCGGCTCTCCGCCGAGATCGCCGAGACCGACGACAGCCAGGCCTCCGAGTCGCTCCAGATGCGCGCTCGCCAGGTGGCGGAGAACGTCTCGGATCTGCTGCATCAGTGCGAAAACGACCTGCTGTTTCTTTCCCGCTCGCGCCTGGAACGTCCGGCCCTGCTCGATTTCTACCGAACACGTCGCGGCGAGATCTGGCAACGCGGCGGCAGTTGGCTGGCGCCGCAGGAAACTCACGAATTCGTGCCGATCTACCGCTCGATCGCCCTGATCGACCGCTCCGGCCGGGAGCGGGTCGTGATCCGCAACGGCAGCTTTTTGCCGGCCGCGGACTTGCGCAACGTCTCCAACCCCGCCAACACGGAATTCAAAAGCGAAGATTATTTCAAGAGGATCCGGGAACTGAAACAGGGCGAGATCTACGTCTCCCACCTGGTCGGGTTCCACGTGCTGAAGAACGAGCAGTTGGCCGGCGAGAGCGACCCGGATCGCGCCTATGACGGCAAAAGTTATCAGGGGGTGATTCGCTTCGGCTCGCCGCTCTTCGACGCCGGCGGCGCCTTCGCCGGCATGGTGGTGCTCTCGCTCGACCACCGTCACCTGATGGAATTCACCCAGCACCTGGACCCCGGCAAAAATTTCTCCACGGTATTCCCCTCCTACAAGAGCGGCAACTACGCCTTCCTGTTCGACGACGAGGGTTGGATCATCACCCACCCCAAATTCTGGGATATCCGGGGGGTCGACAAAGACGGCCGGCAGGTGCCGCCCTACAACGAACACTCCAGCAAGGCCGACATCGACCGCGGGCGCATTCCCTACAACCTCGACCGGGCCGGCTTCATCCATCCCGGCTATCCCACGGTGGCAGCCGAGGCGCGCAAGCAGCACGCCGGCTTCGTCGACATCGCCAATGTGGGGGGCGCCAAGAAGATCATGGCCTACGCGCCCGTCATCTACGACACCGGCGATTACCGCAGGTACGGCATCTTCGGCGCCGTCACCATCGGCTATCAGGTGGATCAGTTTCACGACACGGCCCGCAAGGGAAGCCGCCTGATCAGCAGCCAGCTGGGCGAGCACCGACGCACCAGCGCCGCCATCATCCTGGCGACCGCGCTGCTCTCGGGCCTTTCCGCCTGGCTCCTCGCCCGCGGCATCAGCGTGCCGATGCGGCAGTTGACCGAGGGGGCCGGCAAGCTCGCCGCCGGCGACAGCCACGTCAGGGTGCAGGTCAGCTCGGCGGACGAGATCGGCGTGCTGGCCGGAACCTTCAACTACATGGCCGACGAACTGGAGCTGCGCAAGCAGAGCCTGCTTTCCACCCTCGACGAGCTGCGCGAGTCGCGTATGGAAATCCTGGACGAGCGCAACTTCAAGACCAGCATCCTGGAAAGCCTTTCCAGCGCCATCGCCACCTTCTCGACCGACGGACGCCTGACCTCGATCAACGGCACCGGCAGGCTTTTCCTGGGCGACCACGTCGAGCAGGGAATGCATTACAGCGAGGTCTATCGGGGCTGGGGGGACTTGAGCGAGCGCGTGGCCCGGGTCCTGGCCAGCCATACGGGGTACGGCCGCCAGCCGCTCAACATCCGGCAAAAGGAGATGACCCATTTCGACATCGGTTTTTACCCGATCGGCGCCGACGCCGAGCAGGGGATCACCGTATCGATCCGCAACGAAACCGAGAAAGAGAAGCTGCGCGAGGAGATGATGCGGCTCGACCGCCTGGCCTCCCTTGGCAAGCTCTCCGCCGGCATCGCCCACGAGGTGAGAAATCCGCTGACCGGCATCTCGCTTCTGCTCGACGATCTGCACGATCAGGCCGCCGGCGGTTCCAGCGAGCAGCACCTGATCAAAAAGGCGCTGGAGGAGATCGAACGGGTGGAGCGCTTGATCAGCGCCCTTTTGAACTATTCCTCGCCGGCGCGGGCCGAATTCAGGGAGTGCGACCTGAACCGGGTGGTGTCCGACACGATGCTGCTGATGCGCCGCCCCTGCGAGCGGCAGCAGGTGGCGCTCGCCATGGAAGCGGGAACTATCCCCCCGGTTCGGCTCGACCCGGAAAAGATCAAGCAGGCGGTCTTGAACATCATTCGCAACGCGCAGGAAGCGCTGGCGGGCGGAGGGCGGATAACGGTGGCGACCGCCGTGCGGGAAGGCTGCGCGGTGGTCAGCATCGGCGACGACGGCTCCGGGATCGCAGCCGAGGATCTGCCACTGATTTTCGAGCCTTTTTTTACCAGAAAGGGGGCCGGCACGGGACTGGGACTCTCCATCACCCAGCGGATCGTCGAGGAGCACGGCGGCAAGATCCAGGTGGAAAGCGCGCCGGGACAGGGGACGCTCTTCACCATTTCCCTGCCGCTCGCCGGGCATTAGCCAAGAAAGAAACAGGGACGAAAAACAATGGAAAAGATACTCATCATCGACGACGAAGCCTTCATCTGCGAAAACGTGCAGCGCATCCTGAGCGACGACGGCTTCCAGGTTTGCAGCGCCGCCACCGGCAACGAAGCCCGCGACATCGTCGCCTCGGAAGAGGTCGACCTCGCCATGCTGGATCTGAACCTCGGCACGGAAAACGGCATCGAGGTATTAAAGGTGCTGAAGGAGCTCGATCCGGAACTGCTGGTGATCATCATCACCGGCTACGGATCGGTGGAAACCGCCGTCGAATCCCTGAAGCTGGGCGCCTTCCACTACATGAAAAAGCCCTTCAAGGCGGACGCGCTCCGACTGATCGTGAAGCTGGCCCTGAAGACTCAGACGCTCAAGCGCGAGGTGCGCAAGTTAAAGCGCGCCGACGGCCTGCTCCCTGGCCGCTCCCCCATCATCGGCAAAAGCGAGGCCTTGAACAAGGTGGCGGCCCAGGTGCGCGAGATCGCGCGCATCCCGTCCACGGCTCTCTTGACCGGCGAATCCGGCACCGGCAAGGATCTGGTGGCGCGCGCCATCCACGACCTGTCGGACCGAAAGGACGCCGCCTTCATCGCCATCAACTGCGCCTCGATTCCCGCCTCCCTGCTGGAAAGCGAATTGTTCGGACACGAGAAGGGCTCCTTCACCGGAGCCTCCACCCGCAAAAAAGGGTTGTTCGAGGAAGCGCACCACGGCACGGTGTTTTTGGACGAGATCGGCGAGATGGACATCGCCATGCAGGCCAAGCTTTTGCGGGTCCTGCAAGAGAGAAGCGTCCGCCGGGTGGGGGGGGTGAAGGACATCGCCATCGACGTCCGGGTGATCGCCGCCACCAACCGCAACCTGCGAAAACGGATCGACGACGGCACCTTTCGCGAGGATCTGTACTACCGTCTCAACGTCTTTCCCATTCACCTGCCGCCGCTGCGGGAAAGAGCCGAGGACATAGGCGCTCTGGCCTCCTTTTTTCTGGACGAGTTCAGCAGATCCTTCGGTCGGGACTTCAGCGGCATTTCGCAACAAGCCGCGGCGCTCATGGAAGGCTACGCCTGGCCGGGCAACATCAGGGAATTGAGAAACGTCATCGAGCGCATCTGCATCATGCATTCCGGCCCCCTGCTGCTCCCCGAGCATCTCCCCGCGGAGATCAGCGGGGCCGGGCGGGGCGCGGCGCCAGCGGGAGCGGGAGCGGCCAAGAGCTCCGGTTTGGAGCGGGGCCTGGGACTGGAGGACGCCATCGCCGGCTACGAGAAAGCCATGATCGAGGACGCCCTGCAAAGCTGCGGCGGCAACGTGCTGCAGACCGCGTCGCTGCTCAAGATCCCGCGCGGCACGCTGCGCTACAAGATGGAGAAGTACGATCTCTGACCGTCTACCCCCCTCCCCCGCCGGCAGCTTTTGTAGGTCGCGTTGAGGTACGAAACGCGACGTTGCCATGGTGGCGC
>CAIYDQ010000199.1 GCA_903925075.1 uncultured Geobacter sp. | reverse complement strand
CCATCTACACCACGCTGGAGAACAGGATGAAATGCGGCGTCGGCAAATGCGGCCGCTGCAACGTCGGCAACGTCTACGTCTGCAAGGACGGACCCGTGTTCACGGCTGGCGAAGTAAAGGCGATGTCGCAGGAGTTTTAACGATCATCGGCAGTATCAATGAAGACGCCTCCATGGAGGCGGGCTAGGGAGACGGACATGAAACAACGTGAACAGTTGGTCAGGCGACACATCATCTCGATGAGGATCAGCGAGGAAGAATGGGATTCTTTGCACCAGGCAATGGAGTGCTTGCAGTTTCGCAGGGTCTCGGATCTCATGCGGGAGGCATTCAAGCTGGTAATGGCTCCTACTTCGGTGTTCGAAACTGCCACGACTGAAGGGCAGAAAAGGGCCGGTTAAACATGCAGAAGGCTGACTTTCCCCTGAAAAACTGCGCCTCCCCTCCCCCGCCCGCGCTGCTGGCACGCCCCTCGAAGCTCTTCGTCGAGACCACCACGCGCTGCAACCTTGGCTGTTTCATGTGCGTCAAACAAACTTGCGACCATGCCATCTCCGAAGGGGACATGTCCGCCGCCACCTTTGCCGCCCTGGCTCCCGCCTTCGCCAGCCTGGACGCCCTGATACTCAACGGCATCGGGGAACCGCTACTCAACCCGCTCTTGGAGGATTTCATCCGTCTCGCCAAGCCGCTCATGCCGCCTTCGGGCTGGGTCGGCTTTCAGTCCAACGGCCTGCTTTTGTCCGAATCCCGCGCGCTATCGCTGCTGGAGGCGGGCCTGGACCGGATCTGCCTGTCCGTCGATTCGCTGTCGGCCGAGACCTTCCGAAAAGTAAGGGAGGGGGGCGAGCTGGAAAACATCCACGACGCCTTCTCGGCCCTCGCCTCGGCCAAGATCCTGACCGGCAGGCCGGACTTCCGGATCGGCGTGGAATTCGTGGCGATGCGGAGCAATTTCAGGGAACTGCCGGACGCGCTCGCCTGGGCCGCCGGCCGAGGCGCAAGCTTCGCGCTGGTGACCCACGTGCTCCCTTACCAGTCGGAGCACGCCGCGGAGTCGGTCTACGGCGACTGCACCGACCAAGCGCTTGCGCTCTTTGCCGATTGGCAGACCAAGGCGCAACACGCCGGACTCGACCTCAAAAGCTATTTCGAGATCTCCATGAAATACGCCAAAACGGCGCAGGAGCAGCGGTTGATGGGGATGGTGGACGCCATGAAGGCCGAGGCGGAGGCGAGCGGCGTGCTGCTGGACTTGAAAAAGCTGCTGCGCCAGGATCGCCGGCAAAACCAGGAGCTGGAGGCGGTCTTCGCGCAGGCGCGCGAGGTGGCCGCCGACCTCGGGATCGAATTGAAGCTGCCGGGAGCGGTCCTCGCCCAATCCCGCCGTTGCGGCTTCGTCGAGGACGGGGGAGCCTTCGTCGCCTGGAACGGCGCCGTTTCTCCCTGCTATTTCCTGTGGCACCGCTACCGCTGCTTCGCCAGCGGCTGGGACCAGCGGGTGCAAGCGAAGGTCTTCGGCAACGTCAACGATCGTGGGGTGCTGGAGATCTGGAACGGCCAACAATACCGCTCCTTCAGGGAAGGGGTGACGGCCTACGACTACCCCCATTGCTCTAGCTGCGGCTTGGCCCCCTGCGATTACGTCCAAACCGAGCAATTCGAACAGGACTGCCACATCAGGGGGGTCCCGTGCGGCGCCTGTCTTTGGTGTACCGGCATCTTCCAGTGCCTGAGCTAGCAAAGCGGAAAAACAACGGGCAACCGGAGCGATTGCAGGATGCGAAGCGAATGACGACTGTGTGCAAAGCGAATGATGAATGGTTTCCATAAAAAGGAGGAGTCCGTATGGCGGGGAAAATTAAGACGATGATCGACTCGATCATCCAGCAAAGAGCCAAGAACAATCCGATGCTGGAAGGAGTGATCAGAACCAAGCTTATGCTGAAGGGGATCGACTCGAAGAAGTACACCGCTCAATCGGACGACGATCCCGCGGTGATAAGCAAACTGGAAGCTCTGGTCAAGGACCTAAAATAAACCAAGCACGGGAGGTAGTAATCATGAATATAGTATCGGCATATTCAAGCGCGGAATCGGTCGCAGCTGCCGTCTGCGAATTGCAGGGGGAGTTCGCCAACTTGGACGTCAAAATGGTCGTCTATTACGCCTCTTCCAAATACGCGCCGGAGGCGGTCAGCCTGAAAATGCAGGAAGCCTTCCCCGCCGCCGCGGTCTTCGGATGCTCCACCGCGGGAGAGATCGCCAGCGGCAAGATGATGACCAATTCGATTACCGCCATGGCCTTCAACGCGCAGGCCCTGAGCGACGTCGAGATCGCCGTGGTTGAGAACCTGCAAGACGAACAAGGCGTGGAGCAGGCCTTCGCCTCCTTCGCCAGGCACTTCGGCGCGTCGATGCTGGACCTCAACCCCAAACGCTACGTCGGCATCGTGCTGGTGGACGGGCTTTCCGGCGCGGAAGAAAGGCTGATCGACAAGATCGGCGACCTCACCGACATCACCTTCATCGGCGGTTCGGCGGGCGACGATCTGAAGTTCGCCGCCACGCACGTCTACGCAAACGGGAAAAGCTATCAGGGCGCGGCGGTGCTTGCGCTGCTCAAGCCCGCGGTGGAGTTCTCCTTCATCAAAACCCAAAGTTTCAACGTCCTTCCCGAGACGCTGGTGGTCACCAAGGCCAACGAGGAGAAAAGGGAGGTGGTCGAATTCGACAACCAGCCCGCGGCTGAGGCCTACGCCCGGGCGCTGGGGATTTCCGTCGCAGAGGCCGCCGACAGGTTCATGCACAACCCGGTCGGCCTGGTGATCGACGGCGAGCCGTTCGTGCGCAGCCCGCAGCGGATCAAAGACGGCAGCATGTTCTTTTACTGCGGCGTCGTGGAAGGCATGGAGCTGTCCATCCTGGAATCGACCGACATCATCGACGACACCAGGAAGGCTCTCGGCGAGGCCCGGGCGCAGCTGGGAAGCATTTCGGGCGTCATAAACTTCAACTGCATCCTGAGGACGCTGGAACTGGAGCAGAAGCAGGCTACCGTCGCCTACGGCGCCTTGTTCGCCGAGGTCCCGACCGTCGGCTTCAGCACCTACGGCGAGCAGTACATCGGCCATATAAATCAGACGGCCACCATGCTGCTCTTCAAATAGCAGGACAAAGCACTCCCGAGGTTCTCATGATTTTGAACAATCAAAAAATCGGCGTCAAACTGGGCGTCGTCTTCGGCTTTTTGCTGTTGATGCTGGTCATCGTCGTCTGCCTCGGGCTGTACAGCACCAGGAT
The DNA here is from genome assembly GCA_903925075.1 of uncultured Geobacter sp. Lineage (GTDB taxonomy): Bacteria > Desulfobacterota > Desulfuromonadia > Geobacterales > Geobacteraceae > Geomonas. The sequence goes on along the minus strand of CAIYDQ010000199.1, from coordinate 39,798 downwards.
GGTGCACAGATCGGTCGAGAGCATCGCCAAGGGGAATTACCTGAAGACTCTCTACGCCTTCCAGGCATCCAAGGCGGTTACCGACATTTCCGGTTTCACCAGGACGCTGGTGCTGCTCAAGGACGAGCGCGCAGTCGGCGAGAAAAAGCTCAAAATCGAAGAGGCCAGGACGCGCTACCGGGAAGCGATGAAAAACCTGGAAGAGCTGGAAAAACAGGCCAAGGGGCTCGCCTTGGTGGCGCAGGCGAAAAGGGACATCGTCCCCGCCGCGCAGGCCAACAACCGCGTCATCCAGTTGGAACTTGAGCATAAGCAGGACGAAGCCGTGGCCCTGCTGCTCGGCGAGGCCATACCGCTGACCCAAAAGGTGCAGGCCGACTTCGACGACCAGGTGAAGTTCCAACAGGAGAACGTGGACGCCGCCTATAAGGAGTCGGTCGCCGTCTACGCCAAGGAAAAATGGCTGCTGCTGGGCACCGGCACTGCGGCTATCGCGCTGGCGCTGCTGTCGGCGATACCGCTGATCCGCAACTTCACCGTCAGGCTCAGGCGCCTGGCGGAAAACATGAGCCTGGTCGCCGACGGCGATCTCACCGTGAAGATAAAAATATTGGCGCAGGACGAGATCGGCGACCTCGGCAAAAGCATCAACCGCATGCTGGCCTCGACGGCGAGCGTGATGGCGTCCATAAACCGGACCGCGGACGAGTTGGCCTCCTCGGCGGAAATGCTGGTCGCCGTCAACGATCAGATTGCGGAAAGCTCGGAAATGGTGGCCTCGCAGACGGTAACGGTGGCCGCCGCCAGCGAGGAGATGTCGGCCACCTCGGCGGAAATCTCGCAGAATTGCTGCCTGGCCGCGGAAAGTTCCCGGCGCGGCAACGAGCTGTCGGCGGCGGGGGTCGCCGTGGTGCAGGAGACGGTGGCCGGCATGCAGCGCATCTCCGAGAAGGTCAAGCAATCGGCCGCCACGGTGGCGACGCTCGGTTCAAGCTCGGAGCAGATCGGCGAAATTGTGGGAACCATAGAGGACATTGCCGACCAGACCAACCTGCTGGCGCTGAACGCGGCCATCGAGGCCGCCAGGGCCGGCGATCAGGGACGGGGCTTCGCCGTGGTGGCGGACGAGGTGCGCGCGCTGGCCGAACGGACCACCCGGGCAACCAAGGAAATCGGCCAGATGATACGCAACATCCAAAACGAGACCAAGGGTGCTGTGAACTCCATGAAGGAAGGGGTGTGCGAGGTGGAGCGCGGCAGCAGCGACGCCGCCAAATCAGGGGAAGCGTTGGGAAACATCCGCCAGCAGATCGACGCCGTCGTCCTGCAGATCAACCAGATCGCCATCGCCGCCGAGGAGCAGATGGCGACCACCACGGAGATCACCGGCAACATCCAGATGATCACCGAGGTCGTGCAGATGAGCGCCGGCTGTTCGCACGACTCGGCCGAGGCGGCCAGGAACCTCTCCCGGCATGCGGACGAGTTGCATCGCCTGGTGAAGCGCTTCACCCTCGCGGCCTGAAAATTCTATTGCTTCGGTTGCGGGCGCTGGTTCAAGATCTCAACGATTGGCGTGGGCCGCACCCGGACGATTCGGCTAGATAAACAGACGCAGCACGCCGGAAACCAGCAGCACCAAAAACAGCGCCTGCATGCCGATCTGCCAGAGATGGCGATCGGCAAAGCGCTCCAGCTCGTGGTCGGGCCAAAATCGATCCACCGACTCCAAAACCACGGTCCCCGTCAGGTAAACGCCTAAACAGCCCACGAACAGGTACGATAGCCAATCCATTCTTCTTGCCCCCCATGAAATCGATGGCTTTCATCCATCTCGGCAAGCATCACATCCACTTACAGTAAAAAGTCCCTCTCGTATCCGGCGCGGTTCGCATCTTTGGACGGACAATGCGACAATGACCCGCGAAAATAATCCGCAGCGGCAGATAATTTCAGTTGACCGACGCTGGCCAAACCAATAAAGTCCTCTCATTCATCCCCCCCTAGTCCAGTACTTCGGCGCATCGGCGCGGATCTCGGCCACGGTCCACCGAATAGGCCGGCGACAATCGCGTCTCGACCCGATAGTTACATGGAGAATCCAAGATGGCCCTTGAGGACGAAGCGTACGACATCTCCGCTATTTTGAGCCAGATGCGCGAGGAATATTGGCAGGGGTTGGCCGAGGAGGAACCGGCGCCCAAGGAACTGCTGGAGTGTCTGGTGTTCACGCTTGCCGGCGCGAGTTACGCCTTCGAGACGCGGCACGCCTGCGAGGTGATCCGCATCCCCAAACTTGCCCGGGTGCCGGCGGTGCCAAGCCTTATCACCGGGATCTTCAACCTGCGCGGCGAGATCGCCGCGGCCATGGACATCAGGCCGCTGCTGGGCCTGCCGCAACCGCCCATCGGCGCCGCCGGGAGGATCCTGGTGGTGAAAGCCAAAAGCTTCGCCACCGGCATTGTCGCCGAGGCCGCCAGCGGGGTGCAGGGGCTTTGCCTGGAGAATTTCCAGGCGGAGCTTGGCGAAGCAGGCCGGCCCTTCCTGAAGGGGCAATTTCTCCACCAGGACGGCGCCATCATGCTGATCGATATGGAGGCCCTGCTCGCCTCGCCGGAGATCATGGCGGGGGTGTAGCCTGCTTTTCTACTTTTAAAAATCGCCTAAAAAGTCGAGGTACGCATGTCGAAGAAACTCTCGGTAAAGATTGTCAGCATCCTGATCATGGTGATGTTCGTCATCGGCACCGCCTTTACGGTGTACTTTGTAAGCTCGCGCCGGGCGAACATGGAACAGGAACTCCTCTCCAAAGGAAGGATACTTGCCCTTACCGGCGCGAAATCGATGGAGCGCATCCTCGGCGAGGAGCTCGCCAGCGGGCACCTGAGCGAAGCCCAGCTCTTCGACGAGCACTACGTCCCGATCCCCGGCACCGACCCGCAAAAGTACCACACCCAATTCGACCGGTTCACGGATACGGCGATCCAGGGGTTGGAAGACGAGTTCCTGCAGGACGACCAGATCGTCTTCGCCGCGCTGGTGGACAGAAACGGCTTTCTCCCCACCCACAACGGCAGGTTCTCGGCGGCTCTCACCGGCGACCGGGAAAAAGACAAGATGGGAAACCGCACCAAGCGCATGTTCAACGACGAGGTGGGGCTGGCGGCGGCCCATAACGCCAAGCAGTTTCTCAATCAGGTTTACCTGCGCGACACCGGCGAAAAGATGTGGGATCTCTCGGCGCCGGTCTTCGTAGGGGGCAAGCACTGGGGGGCCTTTCGCATCGGTTTCTCCATGTTGAAGATCGAGCAGAAAGCCGCCCGACTCAGAAACCAGATCGTCGGCAGCATGCTGCTGATGCTGGTCATATCCAGCGCGACCATTCTGTTCGTGGTGAGCCGCGCCGTGCGCCCGCTCTTGAAGCTGACCGCCGCCGCGCACAGGATCACCGCGGGGAACCTCGAGGAGACCATCCCGGTGGAAAGCAGCGACGAGATAGGGACGCTCACCCAGGCCTTCAACCTGATGACCACGGTGATCGTCAGGGATCTCAAGGAGGAGATCGCCAGGAGCGGCCGGCTGATCGTCTCGGTGAAGGAAGCGGTGATACAGCTCTCCAGCGCGGCCAACGAGATGATGGCGATCAGCGCGCAGCAAGCCTCGGGCGCCTCGCAGCAGGCAAGCGCGGTCCAGGAGGTGAGCATCACTTCCGAGGAGATCGCCGTCACCGCCAAGGAGATCACGGCCAACGCCAAGTCGGTGGAAGCGGTGGCCGAGGACACGGCCCGCAACTGCATCGGCGGCAGCGGAGACGTGGCCAACTCCATCGAAGGGATGGGGCAGGTGCGGCTCCAGGTGCAGGTCATCGCCCAGAGCATGCTGCAACTGGGCGAAAATAGTCAGAAAATCGGCGGCATCATCGAGATCATCGACGAGATCAGCGACCAGACCAACCTGCTTGCCCTGAATGCGGCAATCGAGGCGGCCGGCGCCGGCGAGGCGGGCAAGCGCTTCGCCAACGTGGCCCACGAGGGGACGAGGCTCGCCGATCGCACCGTGGAGGCTACCAGGCAGATCAAGGGGTTGATCGGCGAGATCCAGCGCGCCACCAACAAGACCATCATGGTGACCGAAGAGGGGACCAAGGCGGTGGACGCCGCCTCCGGCCTGGTCGACAAGGTGCAGCTCTCCTTTGCCGCCCTGATGGGGACCGCGCAGGAGACCTCCAGGACGGCCAAGGAGATCGCCCTCTCCACCCAGCAGCAAACCTCGGCCTGCGAGCAGATGGCCGAGACCATGACCGAGGTGAGCGACGTGGCGCAGCATGTGGCGCTGAGCGCGAACGAGACCGAGCGAGCCATCGCCGACTTGCTGGAGTTGGCGGAGAGACTCAGGGTCATGACCGAAGAAGAGGCCTAGATGTCCAGGAAGTACCTCGACATATTCTGTTGCGAGGCGCAGGAGCGCTTGGCCTCGCTGCAAAGCGGGCTGCTGGTATTGGAGCGGCATCCGGGGCGCAAGGAGCTTTTGGAGGAGCTGTTGCGGGACGCCCACACCCTGAAGGGATCGGCCCGCATGGTCTCTTTGGACCATATCAGCGCCATCACCCACAGCATGGAGGAGCAGTTGAAGGAGATGGAAGAGGGGAGTCGGTCCATCGACGCCGCCGGCATCGATCTCCTCTTGAAAGGAAGCGATGCGGTCGCCCTGATCACCTCGGCTATCTCCAAAGGCGAGACGCCGGCTCTCGACCTGGAGCGCTTTCTGGACGAGTACTCGAAAGCGGCAGGCGTCTCCCCCCCCTCCCCCCCCTCCCCGCCTGACAGCTCTGACAGCTCTGACAGCTCTGACCAGTCTGACCAGCCGGAGCAGCCGAGCGAGACGGTCAGGGCGGAGGTCAAGACCCTGGACGCCCTGGTGAATCTGATCGGCGAAATGATCATCAACAAAAAACGGCTGGAAGTGAAGCTTTCCCGTTTGCGGGAGATCGCCGCCCGCTCCGACCAGGAGACGGCGGCGCTCCTCTTCGAGTTTCGTCGCCAACTGGAAGAGGACGTGCTGTGCCAGGATTACCTGATCCAGGAATTGCACGAAAAGGCGCTGGCTCTCAGGATGCTTCCCTTGAAGAGCATCACCGACGGTTTTCAACGGCTGGTGCGCGACCTCTGCCAGAAGCTCGGCAAAGAGGCGACGCTGGTGATGACCGGAGGGGCGATCGAGATGGACCGGGTGCTTTTGGAGGGGCTGAAGCCGATGCTCATTCATCTGCTCAGCAACGCCGTCTGTCACGGCCTCGAATCCCCGGCGGAGCGGCGCGCCGCCGGCAAGGAGCCGCGTGGAACCGTGTGGTTGACGGCGCGCCACGAGGGAAATTGGGTCGTGGTGGAGGTGCGCGACGACGGCCGCGGCATGGACCCGGCCCGCATCAGAAAGACCGCGGTGCGCCAGGGATTGATCGGCGAACGGGAGGCCGAGGAGTTGCGGGACGAGGAGGCTCTTTACCTGACGCTGAGACAAGGCTTCTCCACGGCAGAGACCGTGACCGACGTTGCCGGGCGCGGGGTCGGCATGGACGTCGTGAAGAAGAACGTCGAGCGGGTCGAAGGGAACCTCACCCTGACCAGCGAGCCCGGCAGGTATTTGGAGGTTTCGCTGCAACTGCCGTTGACGCTTTCGGTACTGGAAGCGCTCACCGTGGAAAGCGGCGGCGAAACCTTCGTGGTGCCGATTAATTACCTGCAGGAAATCGTCAAGGTGCACGAATCCGAGATCACCACGACCGGCGACGGCGAAACCATCAAGCTGCGCGGCGCGACCGTCCCGTTTTTCAGTCTCGGCGCCCTGATGGGCCTGGCTCAGCCAGTCGCGGGCGACGGCTCCCGCTGCACCGCAGTGGTACTGAGACACTGCGATCAGCGCATGGCCTGCGCGGTTGACGCGCAATTGGGGACTTCGGTGGTGGTGGTCAAGGGGCTCGGCAAACAGTTCCGCAGCGTCGATTTCGTGTTCGGCGCCACCATTCTCGGGGACGGCAATCCGGCGCTGATCCTGAACGTGCCGGACCTCTTCGCCGCCGGTGGCGCGGAGAGCCGGCAGATCTCGCGCCGCGGGCGGCAGGCGGTCGCGCCGTCCCGCGCCAGGGTGTTGGTGGTGGACGATTCCGCCACCACCCGCGCCATGGAGCGGAACATCCTGATCGGCAACGGCTACCAAGTGGAGACAGCGGTCTCCGGCGAGGACGCCCTGGAAAAAACCGCGGCGGCCGAGGGTTTCGACCTGATCCTCACCGACCTGGAAATGCCCGGCATCGACGGCTTCCAGCTGACGCGGCTGTTGCGGGCAAGCGAGCGCTACCGCGACACGCCCATCGTGGTGGTCTCGTCGCTTGCCGGGGACGCCGACAAGCAGCAGGCGCTGGAGGCGGGAGCGCAGGCCTACATCGTCAAGGGGGCTTTCGACCAGACCGCTTTTCTGGACACCGTGCGGACCTTGCTGTCATGACGGGGGGCGAGGCTATGGTCATGGCGCAAAAGCCCGCCGCCGGCCAGGCGCTCCCCGACGTCTTGGCCATCGGCGCCTCCACGGGCGGCCCGAGAGGGGTACTAAGCGTGCTGAAAAGCCTCCCCGCCCGCTTCCCGGCGGCGGTTTTCGTCGTGCAGCATCTGGCCGAAGGATTCGCCGAGGGATTCGCCTCCTGGCTGGAGCGAGAATGCGCGATCAGCGTGAAGTTGGCCGTAGACGGCGCGCGCTATCGGGCCGGAGAGGCGGTAGTCGCCCCGGGAGGAAGCCATCTGACCGTCGCCGACGGCTGGATCAGGCTGACCAACGCCCCCCCGATCAACTGCTGCCGCCCTTCCATCGACGCATTCTTCCACTCGCTGGCCCGGGAGCGGTGCGGCAAAGTGGTCGGCCTGCTGCTGAGCGGCATGGGAAAGGACGGCGCCCGGGGACTGCTGAGTCTCAAAGAGCGCGGCGCCGCCACCATGGTTCAGGACCAGCGGAGCTGCGCCATATTCGGCATGCCCAAGGCGGCGATTGAGCTGGGCGCCGCGAACCAGGTGCTCCCCCTGGAGCGCATACCCGCCGCCATAGCCGATCTGTTCGGCTCCCTCCCCGCCGCCTCGGCCCGCGCCGAGCGCTCCGACCTGTCCCACCGATCCTGCTCCCCCCCCTGCCCGCCGGAACTGTAAAAAAAGGAACAGTGAATTTTTTTACAATCCGTCGCAACTCACCGGTTCAGTACGCTTTTCTAATTCGTCCTATCCGCAATTGTAAAAATATGCACACTGCGCGATTCCGTCCCCCTCTGCCCCCCGACCTGCAAGTCACCGAAACTAGCTGAGAAAAATATAACGAGAGTTTGGCATATTTATTGATACTAGAGAAACGAGTGGCAAACAACAGCGCAAGGAGGAGAGAGGGTCATGGATCAACAATACGGCATTATAAATCAGTGCTTACAGTTACTGAAGCAAAGCGACATGCCGACCATCAAGAGACTCAGAGTCGAAATCCAGCTGATCCAGATGAAACGGCTGCTGCTGAACGAGGCCATCTCCAGGGACGTCATGTCGGGCCCCTGCGGAAAGGACGTGTTCGACGGGCTGTTGAACCAGATGCGCAAAATCTGCGGGGGAAGCTGCGAAGGGGAGACGCTGCGGGAGCTGATGGACCGCATCGGCGGCATGCTGCACGTTCTGGGCGGCGATCAGACCTCGCATTGAGCCGAGCGCGGCTCCACCGGCAGGATCACCTGCGCCACCGTGCCACGCCCCGGCTGGGAGGAGAGCAGCAGCGAGCCGCCATGCTCCTTGACGATGTAGTTTGAGATGTAGAGGCCAAGCCCGCTGCCGCCTCGCTCCAGCTTGGTCGAGTAGAAGGGCTCGAAAAGCCGGCCCATGGTTTCGGCGTCTATGCCGACCCCGCTGTCCCTGACCTCGGCCACCACCTGCGCCGAGTCGCGCTCGTAGCGGGTGGCGACAAACACCTCGCCCGTTCCCTCGGCGTGCGCCTGCATGGCGTTCAGGATCAGGTTCATCAGCACCTGCTCCATCTGCTGCTGGCTTCCCTTGATGGTCGGCAGATCGGCGGCCAGCGAGGTCTTCAGCCGCACTTCCTGTTTCATCTGGCAGGCAAGCACCGACAGCGCCGCGCTTACGGCCACGTTCAATTCCAGGTTTTGCCGCATTCCGGAGCCATCGGCGACCCCGTAATCCCTGAGACCCTGCACCACCTTGGCGATGCGCTCGGAATTTTCCACGATCTTGGCCGCATTTTCGGTCAAGGCGACCCGCGCGGTTTGAAACGGCACCCCGCCCAGATAGAATTCCCCCTCCTCGCGACAGAAACCGTCGAGGATCGGCACCGCGTCGCCCCACATCTTGGCGATCATGTGCCCCGAAAAGCGGATCGAGGCGTTGGGGTTGTTGATCTCGTGGGCCATGCTGGAGAGCAGCAGCCCCAGCGAGGTCATCTTGTTGGTGTGTATCAGGCGCGCCATCACCCGCTTTTTCTCGTCCTGCACTTCCAGCTTCATGGCTTGCAGCAGCTCTTCCTGCAGCGAGAGGTTCTCAAGCTCGCGCAGTTCCAGGAAGGCGGCCATGGCGTTGATGGCGTTGGCGGCCCGCCCCAGTTCGTCGTCGCCGTCCAGGTCGACGCGCGCCGAGAGGTTCCCGGAGCCTATCTCGTCGATCCCCCCCATCAGCAGGTTGAAGGAAGAGGTGACCCGCTTGAGGATCTGGTAGCTCAAAAGCGAGACCAACACCCAGAAAAGAGTACCGATGCAGATCGAGGCCACCACCATGGTGTTGAGCCGCTGGCGCGCGCCGGAGGTGTCCAAATGCAGGCGCACCTGGCCGATGACCCGCTCCTTGTCCACCGGCATGTGCCCCAAGAGCAGTACGTCGGGGGAGAATACGGCCCCCGGGGAGGTCACCGGCACCTTCAACTCCACTATCCCCTCGCCGCCTTCTCCGCGCTTCGCCGCCTGGGCGACCACCCGGCCGTCGGAACCGGTGATGGAGACGTCCAGCACCGAAGGATAGCGCGCGGTCTCCGACGCCAGCAGCAAAAGCGTCTCCCGGTTCTCGGCGAAAAGAGGGAGTCTGGCGTTTTGCGCCAGGATGGTGGCCAAAAGCCGCCCCTCGCGCTCCAAGGTGGTACGGTACCCCCGGATGTCGGTCATCACGTAGAAAAGTGCGAAGACCGCGGTCAACAGGGCGATGGCCCCGGAGAACATGAGATAGAGCCGGAAACGAAAGCTCTTGTTGTACGGCATCAGGCGGTAAGCGCCCTTCATTCCAGCGTCGCTCCGTTGGCGATCTTCAGTCTGCGCAGCACCCGCTCGTTGATCCGGGTCAGCGCCCGGCGCGGAGCTTGAGGGGGAAGATCCTCAAGCGAGACGCCGTCCAGCACGCTTTGCGCCATCTCGCCCAGTTGTTTGCCGATGTCGAGCCGGTCGATCCCCAGCGCCACGGCGCCGCCCATGGTGAGATAGACGTCGGAGAAGGTGACGACCGGCACCATCTCGCTTTGCGAGAACAGGAAGTAGGCCTCGGTGGAGGCGGGCGAGACGGCGGTGACGTCGGGAAGCATCCAGACCGCGTCCACCTTGCCCCTCAGCGATTCCAGCATCGCCGGGGTTTCCTTCGCCGTGTGCACCTCGCGCACCACCAAGTCGACGCCGCCGCGGCGCGCGGCGTTCTGCGCCCGTTTCAGGTAGGCGCCGCTTCTGGCCGGGTCGTACACCACGCCCACCCTTTTGGAGCCGAAGCTCTCGAAGACGGAGAGATACCTGGCCGGGTCGTGCAGCATCTCGACCCCGCTCACCCTCTGATGAGCCTTGAAATTGAGCGCCATCATGTAGAGCACCGGGATGTTGCGCAGCCGGTCGGCGACCGCCAGGGCGCCGTCGCCGACCGCGATCACCAGCCTTGGACGCTCCTCGCGCACCATGCGCGTCACGTCGGCTTCGGCATAGTCGGAGAGGACCACGGTCCGCATGCTGGCGCGGCAGGCGCGCCTAAGCCCCCGGACGGCGTCGTCGTAACCCTTCTCGTGCAGGGACTGGAGCACCAGGATGTCGTAGGCCATGGCCGGCAGCGGCAGCAGCAAAAACGCCGCCAGGACGAGTGATATCAGAACGCGCATCTGACACCTCCCTCGACCCAGCGGCCGGGATTCCGGTAAGTGATGCTTAGCTCCTGTTCTCCGTTGAACAGGTTTCTTATGGAAATAAACATCTCGATCGAGCCGCGTTCAGAGTAGACGATCTTTTTGCCAAGGTGCAGATCCCAAATCATCGCGCCGTACCTGCCGCTCTGGTTGGCGCCGTCCGCGTTCCAATCGATGTAGTGCCCGGTCAAAAGCGCGCGCAGGTAACGACTGTCCTCGTACTTGACGCCCAGGTTGAGCGTGTGCCGGGCGACTCCCTTCAAGACGGCGTCGCTGTCGCCGTCCCTGGCGTCGACGAAGGTATAGCCGAGCGAAAGCGAGGCGCCGAGCACGGGGAGGGTGCGCCCCTCCAATTCGTAACCCCGCTTCAACTGCCTTTGCTTGGCAAAGGCCCCGCTTTGGTCGGGCCCGACAGAGACGTTCCAGGTGTCGTTGCGAAACAGGGTTGCCTTAACCCAAAGATAGGGTATCTCTGCGGATTCGAAGCCGACCTGGGAAGTCCAAACCTTCTCCGTCGAGTCGTCTCGGTTCAAGGAGGCGAGACTGTACCCCCTGGCCGTATAGCCGCGCAAGACGCTGTTCTCCGTAAGAGAGTAGGTGACGCCGAAACTCGGGCTGAAGAGATCGCCGCCGGAGCCGGTATGGTCGAAACGCACGCTGGGGGTGACGGCGAAACCTCCCAGGGAAAGGGTGTCATTCAGGTAAACCCCGGCGCGGTCGGCGCTATTTTTCAGCAGGTCCACCTGCTTCAGCGGCATGCTCAGGTGCGCGCTGACGTGATCGTAGTCGATGCCGGCAACCAACCTTTGCAGCTCGTCGTGCCATGAGAGCTTGACGCTCGCTCCGGTGTCGGACTCCTTGTCCCGCGACTGTTTGAGCACGGAACCGTCGGCGATGCTGCGGGCTTCGACATCCATCCGGTAGCGCTTGTCTCTCAGCGCCGCCTCGATGCCGAGGCTCTCGGAAAGCGAATATTGACCGGAAAGGGTCGATATAAGCCGACTCAGGTCCTGGTTGCCGTTGAAAACCGGAGGAAACGACAATTGGCCGCTGGAGCCGCCTGAAAAGCCGGTGGCGAGGATCAGCGATCCGCGCGCCGGCAGGTCGTAGCGCAGTTTTCCGTAGACGTTGTTCAGGTCCACCATGTTGTTCGGCAGCAGCCCGTCGGACCTGAGCTTGCCGCCGGCGAGGTAATAGCCGAAGCGGTTCAGCGTGCCGCTTACCTCTGCCCGCCCGTCTGCGGTCGCCCGTTCGCCGAAGTAAGTGGAGGCCGTGCCGCCAAAAGGACCTTCGACCCTGGGCGATTTTGTTATCACGTTGATCACGCCCCCGAGGGCGCTTCCCCAGGAGGAGGATGCCGCCCCCTTGACAATCTCGACCCGCTCAATTATCTGTGCCGGCACCGAGGAAGTATCCGGGAAATTTTCGGCCAGGCTGTTCAGGGGGACGTTGTCGATCAGGACCAGGACGTGGTTGTAATTGGACCCTTGCAAATCGAAAATGGCGATAGTCCCTGGAGTGCGGAACATCTCGAACTGCACTCCGGCCACCGTGTTGAGCACGTCCGCCAATGTGTGCGCGTTCATCGCCTCAATCTCGCCAGCCGTCACCACCGTGATGTTCTCGGCGGTCTGCGAGGCGGGACGAGGCGAGCGGCCGACCGTGACCATTTCGACATTCGCGCCGCCGTAAAGCTCAAGGGAGCGCAGGTCGTCTTCTTCGGCTCGCGCAGGGGAAGCCGAGAGCCACATGCAAACGACGGCCGCCAGCAACGGTCCCACTCGGGCCGGAGCAGACGGCGGCAAGATACTGTCGATTATCCTCAAATGCCCTCCAATTAAAATAAAAAATAATAATAAATCTAAATTAATTTAATTGACATCGCCAATAAGTGCGTGCTAACGTACCACAGCCTGGAAATTAAGTCCAGCAAACACTCAACGGAAAAGGGGGATTACAGTCATGGCCGAGTTAATGGAAGCGTTGGTAGTCGTCGAGGAGGGAAGCAAAACTGACGTTATGGAAGAAGTCAGCTGCTGTTTTGCTTCAATTTGCTTCTTCTAACCGTTTTGGGCACTCCGTCGACTGCCGGGGTGCCCAAAACAAAAAATCAGCACTCCAGCAAACACGAGGTCGCCAAGCCATGCACCTATCCCGTTATGTGAAGCTATATCCCGCCAAAGAGAGCGCCGACCGCTTCCTGCTCCACTCGACGCTTCGCGCCTCGACGGTGGTGATTTCCGGCGCCGCCCTGGAGATCGCCCGCAGCGGCTGCGGCACAGGGGCGGAAGTGGAAACGCTGAGAAGGCTTGGCATGCTGGTCGACGACCCGGAACAGGAGAGGGAGCAGATGCGCACGCTGTTGGATCGGTTCAACGGCAAAAGCCGCAAGTTCAGCGCGATCGTGGTGCTGAACCTGGACTGCAACCTCGACTGTGGCTACTGCTATGAGGGGAGCTTCAGAGACAACAGCTACATGTCCCAAGAGACCGCGCAATTGCTGGTAAAGACGCTGATCCGCGACCGCCTTGCCAAAGGTATGGACGTGAGCTTGACCTTTTACGGAGGCGAGCCACTGCTTTCGGAGGATCTGATCAGGACCATCTCGGAGCCGCTTTTGGAGGCGGCCCAACTGAACAAGGTAAGCTACAGCTTCAACCTGGTGACTAACGGCACCCTGTTGGACCGGCGAACAGCTCAAAGGCTGCTGCCGCTGGGGTTGAAGGGGGCGAAGTTCACCCTGGACGGGCCGCGCGAGATCCATGACCGGCAACGTCCCTACGCCTCCGGCTCCGGGAGCTTCGACGCCATCGCGAACAACATCGCACAGATCTGGGACCTGGTTCCGATCACCCTCGGAGGGAACTTTCACCCGGAGAACTACCGCGAATTCCCGCGCCTTTTGGATCACCTGCTGGACTGCGGCATCACCCCCGACAAGATTCGGCGGATCTTCTTCACCCCGGTGACTCCCAAGGCGGGGTGCGCGGAAAACGGCTCAGGCTGCTCCTGCTCCTGCGAGCCGTGGCTCGTCGAGGCGCTCTCCTTTCTGCGGGGAGAGATCCTGGCGCACGGCTTTGCCGGCCCCGAGATCAAACTTGGCGCCTGCATGGTTCAGGTGGAGGACAACGTGGTGGTGAACTGCGACGGCAGTCTCTACAAGTGCCCAGCCTTCATGGGGTGGGACGGAATGAGCGTCGGCACGCTCGCCGAGGGCGTCGCCGACTATGCCACTTCGCACGGCATCGGCAATTGGCAAAACGAGCAATGTCTCGACTGTTCCTACCTGCCGCTTTGCTTTGGCGGCTGCCGGTTTCTGAATCTTTTGCAGGAGAAGGAAGTGGGCGCGCTGGATTGCCGGCGGGAGTTTTTCGACGGAGCTCTTGAGAACATGATCTTGCAGAACATGGCCCACAGCCCGGCCAAAAAAACTGCGACGGCCGGCATGGGCGCCTAAAACCGTCGCAACTACAAATCAGGTCCAAAAGAGGTTGCCGGGCCTGCAGGCGCTCCCCCTACCCGGCCGCGGCCACCCGGCTACTCCTTCTTGAGCCTCTTGTTCAGCGTGGGACGGGTAACGCCCAGAAGTTCGGCGGCAGCCGTCTGGTTGCCGTTGCAAAGCTTCATCGCCTCCCGGATCAGGTACTCCTCGGCCTGCAAGATGGTCGGAAATTTCCCGAAAATCTCCAGAAGGGGATTGGACGCGTCCACGCGAGGAGCCGCCCGGAAAGCCACCGGCTTCACCCCAGCGAAATCCGCCGCGCTCAGCATCCCCCCCTCGTTGCAGGTCACTGCGTGATGCACCATGTTGTAGAGCTCCCGGACGTTACCGGGAAACTTGCACTGCTCAAGCGAGGCGATCAGACCGGGCGCAACCGCGGGCACCGGTTTCGCCTGCGACCGCGCGAAGGTGTCGACGAAGTATTCGACCAGAGGCGCCACGTCCTCCAGCCTCTCCCTCAGCGGTGGAATGCGGAACTCGTGGGCGCAGAGGCGGTAGTACAGGTCGTTTCGGAATTTTCCCTCCAAGCGCAGCGAGGCGAAGTTCATGTTGGAGGCGGCGACGATGCGCGCGTCGCTTTTCAGCAGCAGGTCCGAGCCCATCCGGTAATATTCCCGCTCCTGCAAAAGTCGCAACAGCTTGATCTGCGAGGCGAGGTTCAGGTCGCCGATCTCGTCCAGAAAGAGCGTCCCGCCGGCGGCGGCGCTGATCAGGCCGTCGCGTTGGCTGTCGGCTCCGGTGAAGGCCCCCTTCTTGTGCCCGAACAGAGTGTCCGAAAACATGAAATCGTCCAGGCCCGCCGCGTTCAGCGACACGAAAGGGCCGCCGACCCCGGAAACGTCGTGCACCGCCCGCGCCAGGAGCTCCTTGCCGACTCCGGTTTCGCCGGTGATCAGCACGGGGAGGCGGGAGGAGGCGATGGCTTCTATATACTGGAAGATGCCGCGCATCTTCTTGGAGTTGGTGACGATCCCCTGGAACGCCTCGGGATTTCGCAAGCGGTCGCCCAACAGGTAATCCTTCAAGAGCCGGTTCTGCTGCCCCAGTTCGCTCACCTGCAGCGCCTTTCTGACGCTGGCCACCAGCCGGTTCGGATCGACGGGCTTGGTCAGGAAATCGAAAGCCCCCTGCTGCATGCAGGCCACGGCAGTCTCCACGTCCCCCATGGCGGTCATGACGATCACCGGGATGTCGGGGTGGTCGGCGGTGAGATTTTGCAGGATTTCCCCTCCCGTGACCTCGGGCATCACCCAGTCCAGGATGACCGCGCTCACCGGGTGTTGGTCCACGTAAGAGGCGACCTGGCGGCTGTCCGACAGCATGGCCACCTGCGAGATATCGTTGGAGGCCAGCAAAAGCGCGACTTCGGCCAATATGCCGGGTTCGTCGTCCACCAGCAGCATCTGTTGTTGTTTCAGCGCTTGCAACGTCATCGAGCACCACCGAAAGAGAGTAGCCACTTTAAAGTTTTCACATCATATAGATTAGCCGGCAGATATTCAACCCCTTATTAAGGATGGGGCGGATATTCCACGGCGACGCCCCCTTCGCCTCTTGCATCCCATCAAAATTCGGCATAAGCTAGGGCAGCAGACAAGCAGGCCCGCAGGCCATCCGGCCGGCAGGCCAAGATACGGAGGCGCTTTGAACCCATTCGCACTACTGGAAAAGCACTTTCACGGCAACAGCGCCGCTCTCGACATCGTCTATCGCCACAGCCGGCTGGTGGCGGACAAGGCGCTGTTCATCGCCAAAAGCGCGCACGCCACCTCAGACGAGTTGCGCTTCGTGGAAGAGGCGGCCCTTCTGCACGACATAGGCGTTTCGGGCATCCACGCGCCCAAGCTCCATTGTTTCGGCAGCGAACCGTACATCCGCCACGGCATCATCGGGCGTCGGATCCTGGAGGCCGAAGGGCTGCCGCGGCATGCGCTGGTGTGCGAACGGCACATCGGCGTTGGCCTCACCGCGCACGAGATCGCCGCCCAAAAGCTGCCGCTGCCCGATAGAGAGATGTCGCCGATAGACGCTTGCGAGCGGATCGTGGCCTTGGCCGACCTCTTCTACTCTAAAAAGGGGGGCGAGCTCGATCACGAGAAGAGTCCGGCCCAAGTGAGGCGGGACCTGTCGAAGTTCGGACCGGAGAAGGTGGCGATCTTCGAAGGCTGGCTTGCTGAATTCGGTCTGACCTCCGGCGCCCTGCCGCCGGCAGCGTTCATTAAGTAATTCCTTCCGGCAGCGCAAATAACTGTGCTATACTGGCTGACGCTTCGGAAGGTGAGATCCGCGGGGCCCCTCCCCGACTGCAGTACCATTTCCGTCAGCAAAAAATCAAACCCACTGGTAGGGGGCGCGGCGCGCCCTGCTGAAGGTACTTTATGGGAAAACCGCTTCGCGTACTGATTGTAGAGGATTCCGAGGACGACGCTCTGCTGCTCGTCTTCGAGCTGCGACGCGGCGACTACTCTCCGCTCTCCCAAAGGGTGGAGAGCGTCGAGGCCATGAGCAAGGCACTCGAGGATCAAACCTGGGATCTGGTGATCTCGGATTACGTGCTCCCCGGTTTCAGCGGCTTGGAGGCTTTGCGGCTGGTCAGGAAAAGCGGGCTCGACCTCCCCTTCATCATCGTCTCGGGCAAGATAGGCGAAGACACCGCGGTCAACGCCATGAAGGAGGGGGCCAACGACTACCTGATCAAGGGGAACATCTCGCGCCTGGTCCCCGCCATCGAGCGCGAGATGCAGGAGGCGGAGGTACGGCGCAAGCGGCGCGAGGCCGAGGCGGCGCTGGTCAGAAGCGAGCGGCGCTACAAGAGGCTGGTCGCCGCGGTCACCGACTACATCTATACCGTGACCCTGAAAGACGGCAGCGTGGTCAAGACCTCCCACGGTCCGGGCTGCCTGACGGTCACCGGATACAGCCACGAAGAGTACATGGAGAACCCCTTCCTCTGGTACCAGATGATCTTCGAGGAGGATCGCGCCGCGGTCACCAGCCTCGGCGACCAAATCCGGGCCGGCCAGGACATCCCCTCGCTTGAGCACAGGATCAGGCACAAGGATGGCTCCGTCCGCTGGGTGATCAACACCATCGTGCCGCGCTACAGCGACCGGGGGGAAATGATCGCCTACGACGGACTGATCTCGGACATCACCCAGCGAAAGCGCGCCGAGGAGTCGCTTCGCTTGCAAAGCGCGGCGCTGGAAGCCGCCGCCAACGCCATCGTCATCACCGACAACGAGGGACGGGTGATCTGGGTCAATCAGGCCTTCACCAAGATGACCGGCTATGCGCCGGAGGAGGCGCTGCACCGGGACTTGAGTTTTCTCAAATCCGGCAGCCACGATCTCAGGTTCTACGTCGATCTGTGGCGCACCGTCACCGCCGGCGAAGTCTGGCACGGCGAGATGATCAATCAGCGCAAGGACGGCACCCTCTACACGGAGGAGCAAACCATCACCCCGGTCACCGACGAGGCCGGGCGCATCAGGCACTTCGTCTGCATAAAGCAGGACGTGACGGAGCGAAAGCTGGCCGAGCGCGCGCTTTTGGACAACGCCAGCATGCTCAAGGAGATGGAGATCGCCAAGCAGATCCAGCTCTCGCTCTTGCCCTCCTCCCCTCCCACGCTCGCCGGGATCGACTGCGCCGGGCGCTGCGTCCCCGCCACCCATATCGGCGGCGACTACTACGACATCTTCCTGCACGACGACCAGTTGGACCTGGTGATCGCCGACGTCTCGGGGCACAGCGTAGGTGCGGCGCTGATCATGGTGGAGACCCGCAGCGTGCTGCGCGCCCAGTTGGCTTCCCTGCACACCCCGTCCGAGGTCGTCTCCGCGCTGAACGAGCTGCTGCACGACGACCTGAGCCGCGCCGAGCTGTTCATCACCATGACCTATCTCAGCTACCAGACGACCACGGGGAGGCTCAGTTACACCAACGCAGGCCATCCCCCCTCGTTGTTATACCGCCCGGAAAGCGGCTCTTTCCTGGAATTGGATGCGGAAGGGTTGATCCTCGGGGTGCAGCGGGGGGTGTGCTTCGAAGAGCCGAGCCTGCAGATAGAAAAGGGCGACCTGTTGCTGCTTTACACCGACGGCGTCACCGAGGCCGAAGGGGCCGCAGGCGAGCTGTTCGGCGTTCAGCGGTTGCGCGAGGCACTGGTCAGAGAGCACCGCAAGAGCGCAGCCGGAGTGATCTCCGCGGTGCTCGACGCCGTGCGCGCCTATAGCGGCTCCTCCTCCTTCGACGACGACATTTCCCTGCTCCTTTTAAAGTTCAGCTGACTTTACTTGACGGCGCCGCGTCCATTGTGTAAACATACGCCATTCCAAAGAGGGGTCTCTCACAATGGCGAAAAAGATCTTTGTTGCGGCCACCGGCCAAAACTGCGGCAAGACGACCATCAGCATTTCGCTCATGCACCAGGCAAGGAAGAAGTATCAAAGAGTCGGGTTCGTCAAGCCGTTTGGCCCCAAGGTGCTGTTGTACGACGATTTCATGGTCGACATGGACGCGCTGCTGATGGCCAAGGCCTTCGGCATGGAAGAGGACATCGCCCTCATGTCGCCGGTCGCGCTGCACAAGGATTTCACCAAGGACTATCTGGCGGGGAAACTGGACGATCTGGCCCTGACCAACTGCATCCTGGACGCCGTCTCCGAACTGGAAATGAAATACGACTTCCTGATCATCGAAGGCGCCGGTCACGGCGGCGTGGGATCGGTGATCGGACTTAACAACGCCAAGGTGGCGAAGCTGATCGACGCGCCGGTGATGATCGTCACCGAAAGCGGCATCGGCAAGGTGATCGACGCGGTGCACCTGAACCTGGCGCTCTACAGCCGGGAGGGCGCCGACGTCAGAGGCATCATCGTCAACAAGCTGCTCCCCGAAAAGAAAGAGGTCACCAGGAAATATCTTAAGCAGGCCTTCGAGCCGCTGAACCTGAAGGTGATCGACGGCTTCAACTACTCGCCCACCCTGGCCAACCCCACGCTGAGCCACATCTCCAAGCTGTTCGAGCTGCCGCTTTTAGGCAACCCCGCGGAAAGAAGCCGCATCATCCACAACATCCAACTGGGCGCCGCCTCTTCCCAGCGGGTGATCGACGGCCTGCTCGGCTCCACCCTGATGATCGTGACCAGTTCCAGGGACGAGTTGATCGTGACCCTCTCCTCCCTGTACCACATCCCCGCCTACAAGGAGAAGATCGCCGGACTGGTGATCGCCGGCCACGGCCCGGTCTCCGAAATCAGCCAGCAGATCCTCACCGACAGCAACATCCCCTACATCCGCGTGGAGCAGACCACCTCCCAAGCGTTCACCGCGCTGTCGGACGACGTGGCGAAGATCACCTACGAGGACCAGGAGAAACTGGACTGGATTATGGCGACTGCGGAAAATTACATGGACTTCGAGGCGATCGACGCCTTGCTGTGAGGCGAGGCGCCTTGTTTTGGATCGAGGGGAGATCGGAATCTCGGCATCGAGGTCAAAGCGTGGTGCCGGGAGGTTTCGCCGGCCCCTCCTGAATCCTTTGGCAATTGACGCAGTAAGCGGCCAGCGGGACCAGCCTGAGCCGCTTCAGGTCGATAGGCTCGCCACACCCCTCGCACCTGCCGTACGTTCCCATCTCAAGCCGGCTTTGCGCCTCCTCCAGTTCGGTCAACTGGCTGCGCCTGATGTCGGCCACGGCGAGCCCGGCGTCGGAAAGCAGGTCCAGAATACTCTGCTCCCCGATATCCTGGGGGATATCGTACTGCGAGTGCAGTTCCTCGCCCGCCCGGGCAAACAACTCCTCCCGCAATTCCGCCCAGAGCCTTCGTTTCTGCTTGGCCAGCAGGCTCCTTAATTCCTCCCCCTCCAATTTTTCCGGCATGGCGCACCTCCCTGAACTTTTTGTCGTGCGTTGGCTTCCGGGCTCCCGTCCCCCCCCCGACCTGTTTCGGCCTTCGCCGGGGGCTTTGTCGGCAAGCCGGCGGCTACCCCACCTCGTCGTTGTCGCAAACGGGGCAACGGTACTGGCCACCCTCCTCGTCAAACTCCAATTCCGAGCCGCAAAGGGCGCAAATAGCGGCGACGTCCTTTACCACAGGCTGATCTTTCAGAACCTCCTCTTCCGCAGTAAGTCTTCTCATTTCTCCCCCCTGGCGCGTTGCCGGTATGGTCATGCCGTGATCTTTAGCGCAAGTTCATTTTACGCTCATCCCCGCTGTTATGCCAGATTGAACATTGCTGCGTTCATCGCAACTATTGTTCATGTTTCGCAGGCGTCGGGAACCGGTAGATCCTCGATTTTTTCGCAGCAAACCGGAGTGCCCACCAGGGTTAGATAGAGAAAGGTGCCGTCGGAGAACTGCTGAGTGGTGGTGGAGATCTGAATGCCGATAATAGCGTTCGCCCCCTCGGGAGCCTGACTTTCCAGCAACTCCAAAGCTTCGTTGTATTCGTTGCGATCCCGCTCCAGCAGTCCGCGTACGATTCCCTTGTTGGAGATCTCGATCGTTTTGTTCATGAGCAGCATGGAAAAAACCTCTTTGATGACATAACCTTCAGGCAACGCGCGTGTGGTCAGCAGCATCATGGTCTCTCCTCCTTCTCCCTTTTGGAGATAGCAAAGCTGGTTCGGCCGGCAATCCCGGCGGTTAAAAACTTACTAATTGTCGGTATAAAAGCAGGGTTGTCAAGGGAGAGGCGCATGGCGCCGATGGCGTCGAGGCGAGAACTGCGGAGCGAACAAAAAAAGGGCCAAATGGCGCCATACCAAGGTCATGGCATGATGTGCATTTGACCCCTTTCCAGTCCAGGGGGAAGGTGGAGGATGCTTGGGGCGAACCTGCTGGTGACTGATGCAGCCTACAGCACCACGATCTCCGGGTCCGGGTTTTCGGCAAACAACCTTGCCACCAGTTCTTTGCGCTTTTCCAGGGAGGCCCTTTGGTTGATGTACCCCTTGTCGGTGATCTCGTTGGCGTCGATGGAAGGAGGCTCGGTCATCAGCATGATCCTGCCGATCCTGGCGGAGGAGCCCTCTTGCAGGGCGTTGTGCGCGGTCAGCGTCTTGCGCAAATGATCGCGCACGGCGTCGCTTTGCAGCAACTCCGCCAGGGATCGATCGGCAGTGCCATCAGCGGAGATCTCCTTGCAGGCCTCGATATTGGGCCAGGCCAGTACGCCGACTTCCTCCCGGTCCTGCCCGGCGATCAGCGCGTCCTGAAGCACCGGAGCCGTCGCCGTCAGCAGGCCCACCCGCAATCCTCCCACGTGCACCCATGTTCCGGTATTGAGCTTGAAGTCCTCGGCGACCCGGCCGTTGAAAACGATCCCCTTGCAGGGATCGTCGGGGTCGGCAAACACCCCGGTGTCGCCGATCTTGTAGAAGCCGTCTTCATCGAAAGCGGCGGCGGTCAAGTCGGGTTGTTTCAGGTAGCCCGGCGTTACGTTGGGTCCCTTGACCCTGAGCTCGAACCTCTTCCCGCTGGGGACCATTTTCAGGGTGACGCCCGGCAAGGGGAGTCCGATCACCCCTGCCCTGTCGATCGGGAAGTGGGCCGAGGTAACGGCGGGAGCCGTCTCGGTCGCCCCCCAGGAAGAGGTCATCGGCACCTTTCTTCCGGTGGCCAACAGCGAAACCGCCTCCAGACGCTGCCAGATGTCCTGAGAGAGGGCGGCCGCCGCGTAGAAGATGAGCTGCAAGTCCTTGAAAAAGTTTTGGCGCAGTTGCTCGTCCCGCTCAAGATAAGGGACGAGCATGGCGAAACCGGCCGGGACGTTGAAATAGACGGTCGGCGAGATTTCCGCCAGGTTCTGCACGGTCTGCTGCACCAGCGCCGGCACTGGTTTGCCCGCGTCGATGTAGAGGCTCCCTCCCTGCTTCAGAACCACGTTGAAGTTGTGGTTGCCGCCGAAGGTATGGTTCCAGGGAAGCCAATCGACCAGTATCGGCGGCGTCTGGGTGATGAAAGGCCAGACCTGCGCCAGCATCTGCTGGTTGGAGCAGAGCATCTCATGGGTGTTGATGATCCCCTTGGGAAGACCGGTCGACCCGGAAGAGAAGAGGATCTTGGCAACGGTTTTGGGCCCCACCGTGGCAAAGACTTCCTCCACTTTCGGGGTGACATCCGTTGCCAGCAGAGCTGATAACGGAGTGGTCGCCATCCCTTCGACCTCGCCATCCTTGATCACCACCTCCACTCCGCTCAGGTCCAGGGCCTTAAGCGCCCGCGCGTACATGGCGCCGTTTTCGGCGTAAATGAGCGCAGGGCGGACCTCGGCGAAAATGGATTTGACCTTGACCAAGTCGAGGCTGACCAGCGAGTAAGCGACCGAGACCGGCGCCACCGGCACCCCTGCCAAGATGCCGCCGAGCATGAGCAGCGCGTGGCCGATCGAGTTGCCGGAGAGGATCATCATCGGCCGCTCAGGCCCCATCCCCCGGTCGATCAAAGCCTGGGCGATCGACTCAGCCTGACGGCCGGCGTCGCCGTAGCTGAGAGTTCGCCAGGCGCCGTCCCCCCCTCTTTCGGCGAGGAAGATCCTCTGCGGGGCCTCTTTGGCCCAACGGCGCAGCATCACCCCGAGATTCGCCTCGTACGGCTCCAGCGGCAAGGGAGATCTGAGCAGATATCCGCCGTCCGGCGTGGCTTCCACCTCAACTTTGGCGGGGGCGAATTCGATTGAGCCCTGCAGGGCCCGTTGTTTCCGGGAAGGCGCGGATGCGCCGCATGGGCTACTGGTTTTACTCATAGATTTAGTCCTTTGTGACCGGCAGGCGGGATTGCTTCGATAACGGCTGAGACATTGTCGCCCGCCACTGCGCCTTTAGTTGGATTATGATTATTTTGCAATTGCGAAGTGTAAAACAATGGTTGTCATTTCTTGAAAGAGACAGCACAACTACCAAGCCAGGAGGTTCATCATCCAAACAGCCAACAACGCCACGACCACGGGGAGTTTAGCAGGTCAGCATCGAGGTTTTTCCAAGGCTACAACGTCCAAGAACCCGCTGAAAATAATACTTTCCAACTGTCATGTCCAGAGTTTTTTATCCTGACATAACGTAGTTATACACTACCGAAGAGTGACTTAAGGCAAAATAATTGTCTATTTCGCCGGAAGTATGCTATGGGTCTTGGATATCGATAACGATCTCCGAACCGAGGCTGCCTAAAGGGACACATCCCCAAGAGGCCCGGTCAATGGGTGCTGCCGGAAACGGCACCGCCTCCCTTTTGGAAAGGAGAGCACCCTTTTTGTCGCTGCAGCGTCCGGGGTCCTCTTCCTTTATGGAAGGAGACCCTTTTCTTATTTTATTTATTTCCATCCCCCCGGGAACACGAGGTACTGCAATGACGAGCTTCGAGGAAGCCAGGCGCACAATTTTGGAAAAGGTCGCTCCCGCGGGAGTCGAGCGGGTATTGCTGTTGGAGGCAGCAGGACGGGTAATTGCCGCTGATTTTGCAGCACCCTGGGACATGCCGCGCTGGGACAATTCGGCCATGGACGGTTTCGCCGTCAGAAGCGCCGACTGCGCGCCGTCCGTCTTCCTGAAGGTGACCGACTACATCCCGGCCGGCGTCAGCTCCGAAGACGCCGTCGCACCCGGCTGCGCCGCCAGGATCATGACCGGAGCGCCGATCCCTGCGGGTGCCGACGCCGTGGTTCCCCTGGAGGAGACCGAGCAGCAGGAGGCAACGGTGACGCTCCTGCAGCAGGTTCGCAAGGGAGATCACATCCGCTTCGCCGGCGAGGACGTGGCCGACGGAGAACCGGCGCTTGCCAAGGGAACGCTGCTGGGGCCGCCCCAGATCAGCCTGCTCGCCACCTTCAATGCCGCCATGGTGCCGGTCTACCGCAAACTGCGGGTGGCGATCCTCTCCACCGGCGACGAACTGGTGGAACTGGGGACCGAACCCAAACAAAGCGAGATCATCAACAGCAACGCCCTTGCCCTTGCCGCCGCCGTGAAACTGTGCGGCGCCGAGCCGACCATCCTCGGCATAGCCAGGGACAACCGTGAGAGCCATCTGAGCCTGATGTCGGAGGGGCTGAAGGCGGACGTGCTGATCACCTCGGCCGGCGTCTCCGCGGGCGACCGGGACCTGGTGCGCGAAACGCTGGCCGAGCTTGGCGTGCAGGAAGAGTTCTGGAAGGTCGGCGTCAAGCCGGGCGGGCCGACCGCCTTCGGCATGAAAGGGAGCACCCCGATTTTCTCGCTGCCGGGCAATCCCGTCTCGACCATGATCACCTTCGAGGAGTTCGTGCGGCCGGCGCTGCTCAAGATGATGGGGCACGCCAAGATGTTGAGGCGGACCGTGCGCGGCCGCTTGGCGGAGGCGGTCCGCAAGAAGCCGGGGAAGCTCAACTTCCTCAGGGTGCGGGCGACCGTCGACGAGCGGGGCTACCTGGTGAGCACCTCGGGAGACCAGAACACCGGCATTCTCAAAACCATGCTAGCCTGTAACGCCCTGGCGCTGCTCCCCGCGGACCGGACCGAATTCGCCGCGGGCGAAGAGGTGGATCTGCACCTGCTTGACCCGACACTGGAAATGGAGGCTTAACATGTCATTCAATCATTTCGACGAAAGAGGCAACGCCATCATGGTGGATGTGAGCCTGAAGACCCCCACCATGAGGACCGCCGTCGCCGGCGCCGTGCTGACGCTGAAGCCGGAAACGGTACAGGCCATCGTTTCCGGGCGCATGGCCAAGGGGGACGTGCTGGGCGTAGCCCGGTTGGCGGGCATCGCCGGGGCCAAACGGACCCCCGAGCTGATACCGCTCTCCCACCCGCTTGCCATCCATCATGCGGCCATCGAGTTCGAGGTCGATCCCGAACGGGGAAGGATCGAAGTGCTGGCCACGGTCCGGGCCTTCGAGCGGACCGGCGTGGAAATGGAGGCGATGACCGCGGCCAGCGTCGCCGCCCTCACCGTCTACGACATGTGCAAGGGAAGCGACAAGGGGATCGTGATCTCCGACATCGCCCTGCACTATAAGGAGGGGGGCAAGAGCGGCACCTTCCGCAGGGCTGACAAAGTGAAGCAGGAACCAGGAAACCCTGACAAAGGAGAATAAATTATGCGCGCTGCCATATTGACACTGAGCGACCGCTGCTCAACGGGCGAGAGAGAGGACGGCAGCGGACCGGCCCTCAAGGCATGGCTGGAACTGCAAGGCGTCGCGGTCTGCCGCACCGAGGTGATCCCGGACGAGGCCCGGCTGATCTCGGAGAAACTGGTGGAGTGGGCCGACAGCGGCGACTTCGACTTGATCCTCACCACCGGCGGCACGGGCGTCTCGCCGCGCGACGTCACACCTGAGGCGACCGAACGCATCGTGGACCGGCTGCTCCCCGGATTCGGCGAGGTCATGCGCATGGAAAGCCTGAAAAAAACCCCCCACGCCATCATTTCCCGGGCGGTCGCCGGCATCCGCAAAAACAGCCTGATCATCAATCTGCCGGGAAGCCCTAAGGGCGCGACGGAAAACATATCTTTCGTCTGGCCCGCCGTCCCCCACGCCGTCGCCAAACTCCAGGGAGACCCGGAGGAATGCGGCTCGCCGCTGGAGCGCTAAATCCGCTTTTTATTTGACCTAAACCCGCTCTTGAGTTATAAAACATAACTCAGTTTGAAAATTACGCGGGAGGGTGATATGCCGTTGGTGGAGCTGATAAAGGAAAAAGCGCGCACGCATCTGAAGACCATCGTTTTGCCGGAAAGCTACGACGAGAGGATGTTGTTCGCGGCCCAGAACATCGTGGAACAGGGCCTGGCGAGGGTGATCCTGCTGGGCAATCCGGAGGCGCTGCGAGCGACCGCCGCGGCCAAGGGGATACACCTGGCGGAGGTGGAGATCGTGGAACCCTCTTCTTCCCCGAAACTTCCCGAATACGCCGAGAAGTTGGCGACGCTGCGCAAGTCCAAGGGACTTACCAGCGAAAAGGCCCGGGAGCTTTTGTGCGCCGCTGACCACCTTTATTTTGCAGGCATGATGGTGCGCGAGGGGGACGCCGACGGCGAGGTAGCCGGCGCCACCGGCACCACCGGCGACGTGCTGCGCGCCGCATTCCAAACGGTCGGCCCGGCCCCCGGCATCAAGACCGTCTCCTCGTTCTTCCTGATGTCCACCAAAACCATGAACTTCGGTGAAGAAGGGGTCATCCTCTTTGCCGACTGCGCCGTAAATCCCAATCCGGACGCCCAGGCGCTGGCCGACATCGCCATCGCCACCGCCAGGAACTGTCAAGCCTTCCTCGACGTCCCCGCCAGGGTCGCCATGCTCTCCTTCTCCACCAAAGGAAGCGCCAGTCATGCCGACGCCGACAAGGTGACCAAGGCGCTGGCGATTGCGAAATCCATGGACCCGGAATTGAGCATCGACGGCGAATTGCAGGCCGACGCGGCGCTGATTCCCGCGGTCGGCGGCAAGAAAGCCCCGGGGAGCGCCGTCGCCGGGCGGGCCAACGTGCTCATCTTCCCGACGCTGGACGCCGGCAACATCGCCTATAAGTTGGTGGAACGGCTGGCCGGCGCCAAGGCGATCGGTCCGGTCATCCAAGGCCTGGCCAAGCCGGTAAACGACCTCTCCCGCGGCTGCTCCATCCAGGATATCGTCGACGTGACGGCGATCACCGCAGTGCAGGCGCAAGGGTAAAAAAAGAGGCCGACCGAGGGTTGCCCAAGGTTTGCCAGTCCCCCCTCCCCTTTCCCCACTCTTCAAGTCTAGCTGCCACCGTAAAGTTAAGCCTTGGCGGTTCTTCAACCTCCCCCCGCTGGGGGGAGGAGCTACCCATTCCGGCTTCATATTTCCGATGACCCAGGTTGGCGCTGAAAGGCGGGGCGACCCTATATCTTACAGGACAGGAACTACCGTCGAGGGATCGGCTGTCGGTTGCAAGGCAAGCAGGTCGTTGACCACGACCCCGGCCATGGTAAGCCCGAAGATGGAGGGAATGAAGGAGACGCTGCCGAGGATGATGCGGCGATGCTCGCAGGAAAAACGCTGGTCGTCCTTGTTCGGGCAGATGCAGTTCCCTTTGCAGCCGCCGTCCTTGGCCTCTTGCGGCCGGTATTGCTCCGTCGAGAAGACCACCTTGACCCCGCGCGCTATCCCCTGCCTTTTCAGCAACTTCCTCATCGAGCGCGCCATCCGGCACTTGTCGGTTTCGGAAATGTCCGCCACCTTGATCTGGGTCGGGTCGAGCTTGGCGGCCGCTCCCATGCTGGAGATGATCGGGATGTTCCTCTCCCGGCAGCTCCGGATCAGGTGCAGTTTGCTGGTGATGTGGTCGATGGCGTCCACGACGTAGTCGTAATGGTCGGCGAGCAGCAATTCGCTGTTTTTAGCCTCGTAAAAATCCTGGTAGGGAACGATCTCGGTCTGCGGGGAGATGAGGCGCATCCGTTCGGCCATCACCAGCGCCTTGGACTTGCCGACGGTGCCGTCCATCGCGTGCAGTTGGCGGTTGACGTTGGTCAGGCAGATGTCGTCGAAATCGACGATGATCAGGCGGCCGACCCCCGCCCGGCAGAGGGCCTCGGCGGCGTAACTCCCCACCCCGCCAAGACCGAAGACGGCTACGGTCGACTCTTTCAATTTCTGGAGCCCGGCGGCTCCGATGAGCAGTTCGGTGCGGGAAAAGCGGTGCAACTGGGACATGTAGATGGCCTTATTCTTCGGGGATGATGGCGCCGCCGGCGCCTGCCGGTCGCGCCACGCAGCAGAAGTATCGCATAACTCGCCCGCATCTTGGAAGAAAAAGTTGGCTTTGGTTGGCCTCTACCCCCTGACTCGGGGCAAAGGGTTGCCGGACTCGGTGCGGAAGCGTTCGAAACCCTCTTCACGGGCAACTTGTTCATCGTAGGTGTAGAAAATGGCGTAACCGCTGCCGGTGCCGTGGGGATCGAGCTTGACCCCCCTTTCCTCCCAGCGCTTGAACAGCGACAGATACTCTTCCAGGATGTCGATGAAATCGCCTATGGTCCTGGCATCGGCGGTGTTGACCTTGATGCGGTGCACATGTTCGTAACGTATCCCCGGCATACCCACCTCCGCCCAGTGAAATGACGATCACCATTGTACCGTGCTTCCCCGGAGAGGCAAACCGCAACTTGGGTTCTTTTTTATTGCTATTGAGCACTTACGCCAAAACTACTCTTCCTTGGGCGGCAGGGTGGGTTCGGAGGCGCTCTGCATGCCTCGGGCGAGCTCGGGGATGATCCCCAGACGGGTGTAGATGGGGCGCACCTTTTCCCGGAAGGACGGCAGCCAGGCGGCGAAGAAGAGCGAGCCCGCCAGGCAGGCGAGGCCGCCGATCTGCACGGTGAGCGGAGCGCCGATGCGGCCGGCGACCGCGCCGGCGCAGAGGGCGCCGAAGGGGGTCATGCCCATGAAGGACATGGTGAAGAAGCTCATCACGCGCCCCCGCTTGTCGTCGTCCACGATGGTCTGCAGGATGGTGTTGCTGCCGGACACCTGCACCATGGCGCCGAAACCGCAGAAAAAAAGGGAGCAAAGCGAGATCCAGAGCACGCTGGAGAGCGCGAAACAGGCAACGCCCGCGCCAAAGAGCGCGCAGGCTATGCTGATCAGCCGCCCCAGCCCGACCACGCTCCTGCGCGAGGCGAGATAGACGGTGCCGCACAGCGCGCCGACCCCGGCGGCCGCCATCAAAAAGCCGTAGGTGTGGGGGCCGCCGTGCAGCACCTCCTTGGCGAAGACCGGCATCAGCACCGCGTACGGCATCCCCATCAGGCTCATCAGCGCCATCAGCAAGAGGATCGCCCGGATCGGCTCGGAGCCGAGGGCGTACTTCACCCCTTCGCGCAGCTCGTACAACAGCGAGCCGCGGCTTGCCCGCGCCGGCCGGGGCGCCACCCGCATCGCCAGCAGCGAGCCGAGCACCGCCAGATAGCTCAGGCCGTTCAAAAGGAAACAGGCGCCCTCGCCCAGCACCGAGATCAGCAGGCCGGCGACGGAGGGTCCGATCAGGCGGGCGGCGTTGACCATGGAGGAGTTGAGGGCGATGGCGTTGGGGAGGCGCTGTTTGTCCTCTACCATCTCGATCACGAAGGCCTGACGGATCGGGATGTCGAAACCGTTCACCACTCCCAGCAACAGGCTCAAGAGGAGGATGTGCCAGACCCGGATCGAACCGGAAAGCACGAAGTAGGCGAGCAGGAAGGCCTGCGCCATGGCGAGGCTCTGGGTGATCAGCAGCAGGCGGCGGCGGTTGCTGCGGTCGGCGAGCACGCCGGCGAAGGGGGCCACCAGGAAGGTGGGGATCTGGCTGGTGAAGCCGACCGTGCCCAGCAGGAGGGCGGAGCCGGTGAGCCGGTAGACCAGCCAACTCATGGCGACCTGCTGCATCCAGGTGCCGATCAGCGAGACGCTCTGTCCGAAAAAGAAGAGGCGGTAGTTTCTGGAGGTGAGGGCGCGAAAAAGGCCGCCGCGCCCTCCTTGCTTTCCCTTGGCTCGTTGAGCTTGCTGAGCTTCCACGCGGCGCCCCGGTCTACTTGGCCCTTTCATACAATGGATCGGCCTGGCGCTCGGAAACCTTGATCCCTTGCCGCTCCAGGATCGCGCCTGTCACCCGCCACAGCTGGGTGATGGCGTTGTTGTAATCGACCAGGGCCTGGATCTGGTTCCCCTTGGCGGTGACCAGGTCGTTCTCCACGTCGAGGACGTCCTTGGTGGTGGCAAGCCCTACGGCGTTTTTCTTTTGGAAGGCCCGCAGCCGATCCTCCGCGTAGGCCCGGCCGCGGCTGGTGACCTCGATCTGCTTGTAGCTCGTCCCCAACAGGCGGATGGTCGCTTTCACGTCGTTGGCGATGCCCGATTCCAGGCTGTGCAATTGAGTCCGGGCCTGCTCAAGAGTGAGCTTGCTCTTGATGTAGTCGTTCTTGGCCGCGTCGTTGCCGAGCGGGTAGCTGAACTGCAGGCCGACCCCCCAATTGGGATCCTTGGCGATAGCCGTGTTGGTCAGCCCCTGGACGAAGCGCGGGTCGAAGCCGCCGACCCCCACGTTGGCGTTCAGGCTCAGGTCCGGCAAGGTGCGGTTTCTGGCCACCCTCTGCTGCAGGTCGTCGATCTCGACCGTCGCCCTCTGCGCCGCCAGCTCCGGGCGGCTGCCGAGCGCCTGCTTGAGCGCCTCGTCTTCGTTCACCGGATAGCTCTCCCTGGTCGGCTCGTCGACTACGGCGATGTCGCCGGTCGCCGGCAGTTGCAGGCTCAGCCGCAGCACGTCCATCTGGTCCCTGACCGCGCGCTCGGCGTCGATCACGTCCTTCTCGCGGGTGGCCG
Source organism: uncultured Geobacter sp. (assembly GCA_903925075.1). Lineage (GTDB taxonomy): Bacteria > Desulfobacterota > Desulfuromonadia > Geobacterales > Geobacteraceae > Geomonas. Next base: position 9,812 of record CAIYDQ010000199.1, on the reverse strand, counting down.
CGCCGAACTCGGCGTTCAGGATCTCCATGGCGGGAAGCACCCCCGCCTTCACCCGGCCGCGGGTCTCGTCCAGGATCTTGTTGGCCAAGGCCAGCGAGGTCCTTTTCACCGCCAGCGCCTCGCGCAGGTTGTAGAGCTTGAAGTAGTCGTTGCGCACCTGCGCCACCGTGTCGCTCAGCCGGGTCTTGAAGCGGTCGATCGCCCCCTCCTTGCCGAAGCGCGCGACGTTGATCACCAGCTCGGTCGCCTCCCTGCCGAAATTCTTCAACAGCGGCTGGCTCACGGTAAGATTGACGCCGTCCGTGTAATAGCTGGACGAATTGCTGATCCAGGCGCTGTTGGCGGTGGCGCCGACGGTGCCGCCGGTGGGAAGCAGCTTGCTGACCCCGGCGTTCGCCGTCAGTTGGTCGACCTTCACCGGGATGAAATTGAAGGAGTTGTTGCTGTTGCTGCGGTTGTAATCCGCCCCAAGGGTGAGCAGCGGGTTGTAGATCCCCAGGCTGCGGCGGATGTCGGCCTCGGCCATGGCGGGATTGTAAAGCTCCACCTTCAGGTCGAGATTGCGCTCGAAGGTGAGCCTGATGGCGTCCTGCAGCGTCAGGTTGACGGGCTCCGTCGCCGGCTGGGCGCAAAGCGGGACCGCGCAGCCAAGCAGGAGGCCAATGGTCACGGCAGCCGTCGTTTTGCTGATTCTCTTCATGGGTATCCTTTCCGGGTGGCCGCTTCGCTATTCGTATCTGAGAGCTTCGATCGGGTTGAGGGAGGCCGCCTTGCGGGCGGGATAAAAGCCGAAAAAGACCCCGACTCCGGCGGAGAAGGCGAAGGCGACCACGATGGTGTTCACCGAGATCAGCGTCGGCCATCCCACCAGCTCGGCCACCACCCGCGCGCCGATCACCCCCAGCAGCATGCCGATGATGCCGCCGCAGGTGGTGAGCAGCACCGCCTCGGTCAGAAACTGCAGCAGGATGTCGCGCCGCTTGGCGCCGATGGCGATTCTGATGCCGATCTCGCGGGTGCGCTCGGTGACCGAGACCAGCATGATGTTCATGATGCCGATCCCGCCCACCACCAGCGAGATGGAGGCCACCGCTCCCAGGAGCATGGACATCACCTTGGAGGACTGCTCGGCGACCGCGAGGATCTCGGAGAGGTTTCTCACCGTGTAGTCGGCGTCGCGGCTGGGTCCCACCCGGTGGCGCTGGTTCAAAAGCGCCGTCACCTCCTCCTCGGCCTTCTTGAGCACCTCCGCGCTTTTGGCCTGGACCATCATGGCGCCGACCACGTTGGGGAACTGGCTCCCCAGGAGCTTGCGCTGGGCGGTGCGCAGCGGCACGTAGACCACGTCGTCCTGGTCCTGGCCCTGAGGCGACTGCCCCTTGCGCCCCAAAAGACCTATCACCGTGAAGGGTATCTTCTTGACCCTGATGATCTTGCCGACTGGATCGGCGGCGCCGAACAGATTATCAGCGACCGTCTGTCCGATCAAGCAATTCTTTGTGGCGCCGTCGACGTCCGACTGGGTGATGTTGCGCCCCGAGACCACCGGCCAGTCGCGCACCGTCAACATCTCCGGGGTCACGCCGTTCAACGCGGTCGACCAGTTCTGGTTGCCGTACACCACCTGGCCGGAGCCGCGCACCGTGGGCGCCACCTCGGCGACCGAGGGGCATTCGGCCTTGATGGCCTTGGCGTCGTCGTAGGTGAGCGTCTGGGTGGAGCCGCTGCCGCTGCGCATGCCGCCGCTGGTAATGGAGCCGGGGAGCACCAGGAGCAGGTTGGAGCCGATGCTGGAAATCTGGTCGGAGATCATCTTGCTGGCGCCGGCGCCGATGGCGACCATGGCGATCACCGCGGCGATGCCGATGATGATGCCGAGCATGGTGAGCAGCGCGCGCATCTTGTTCACCCGCAGCGCGCGCATGGCGATGAGCAGGCTCTGCAGAAAGGTGCTCATGGCTGGCCCGCCTGCGGCGCCGCGGCGGGTTTGGCCGCATGCGGGGTATCGGACAGCACCAGACCGTCGCGAAAGATGATGTGTCTGCCGGTGAACTCGGCCACCTCCGGCTCGTGGGTGACCATGATGATGGTGATCCCCTGGGCGTTCAACTCCTGGAAGATGTTGAGGATCTCCACGGTGGTCTTGGAATCGAGGTTGCCGGTGGGTTCGTCGGCGAGGATGATGGAAGGCTCGTTCACCAGGGCGCGCGCGATGGCAACCCGCTGCTGCTGGCCGCCGGAGAGTTGGTTCGAGTAGTGGCTTTCCCGGCCGGCCAGCCCCACCCGCTCCAGGGCCTCCATGGCTCGCGACCGTCTCTGCGCCGCCGGCACCTGCCCGTAGACCAGCGGCAGCTCGACGTTCTCGCGGGCGGTGGTCCTGGCCAGGAGGTTGAAACCCTGGAAGACGAAGCCGAGCTTCTTGTTGCGGATCTCGGCCAGTTGGTTGCTGGAGAGTTCCCCGACGTTGACCCCGTCCAAGTGGTATGAGCCGCGGGAAGGGACGTCGAGACAGCCGAGGATATTCATGCAGGTGGACTTGCCGCTTCCCGAGGCCCCCATGATGGCGACGAACTCGCCGCTGTCAACGGTGAAGGAGACCCCCTTCATGGCCTCGACCCGTTCCTCGCCCATGGTGTAGACCTTGGCGACCTCCTGCAGACGAACCACTTCGCCCATCTAAAACCTCGGTCCCATGGGAGACCCCATGCCGCCAGACTTTTTCCCCTGGACCAGTTGTTCGACGATCAGCTCGTCTTTTTCCTTGAGTTCCCCGCCGACCAGTTCCACGAAGCCGCCATCGGAGATCCCGGTGACCACGGCGACGCCCATCGGCGTCCCATCGCCCTTCAAAAGGTAGACCTTCTGGACCTGCCCCCTGCGCGCGCCTCCCTTGCCAAGCGGCGGCTCTGCCGCGCCTTTCGCGGCATCTTTGGCAGGCGCAGCCGCGCTTTTTGCCGTGTCTTTGGCAGGCGTAGCCGCTTGCGGACGCCCCGCCGCAGCGCCTCCCACCTTCGCTTCCCTGGCGGCGCCCTCCCCCCTGGCGCCCTTGTCGTCCTTGCCCGTTTTCGGCTTGAACCTGAGGGCGGAACTGGGGATCTTCAGCACGTCGTCCTTTCTCTGGGTCTGCACGGAAACGTTGGCGGTCATCCCCGGTTTCAGCTTCATATCGCCGTTGTCGACGCCGATCACCGTCACATAGGTGACCACGTTTTGAGTCACAATCGGAGCGTTCCTGATCTGGATGACCTTGCCGATGAACTGCTGCTCGGGGTAGGCGTCCACGGTGAACGCCGCCGGTTGGCCGACCCTCAGCCGACTGATGTCGGATTCGTCCACGCTGGTGTCGATCTCCATCTTGGTCAGGTCCTGGGCGATGGTGAAAAGGGTCGGGGTCTGGAAAGAAGCGGCCACCGTCTGCCCCACATCGACGTTGCGGGACACCACGGTGCCGTCCACCGGGCTCCTGATGGTGGCGTAGGCCAGGTTGGTCTCGGCCTGTTGCAGCGCGCCGCGCATCTGCATGACGGTCGCCTCGGCGGCCTTGACTCCGGTCACCGCCGAGTCGTAGGCGGTCTGCGCGGCATCCAGATCGCTCTGCGAGACGATCCCCTCGGCCAAGAGCTGCTGATTTCTGCCCAGGGTGCGCTTGGCGTCGGCCAGCGCGACCCGCGCCTTGCCCAGGCTGGCCTCGGCGTTGAGGGCGTTGCCGCGCGACTGCTGCACGGCCGAGGCGAAAAGGGCGGGATCGATCTGGGCGATCGCCTGCCCCTTCTTTACCGAGGAGTTGAAATCGACGTAGAGCTTGGAGAGCGTTCCGGAAACCTGGGTGCCGACTTGGACGGTCACCACGGCGTTGAGGGTGCCCGTGGCGGACACGGTGGAGACGATGGAGCCGCGTTCCACCTTGAGCGTCTTGAATTGCGCCTTGGGCGGCTCCTTGAAGTACAGATAACCTGCAGCGCAAAGGGCAACGACGACGACAACGGCGAGAACTGCGATTTTTTTCACTTGTGTGGTACCCCGATAATGAAGTTACCGCTTGGCAGCCGGAAAAGCGGGACACCGGCGCCGAGTTTGCGGCAGCCCAGAAGCGCCCCGGCAGCTCCGGTAAAAGCGCCTCTGCGGATCAAGGCGCATACTAATCTTCAATTGTGCAGGAAAAATGACCCAGCGGCGGGTTTTCCAATGTCGGCGGGCAGCCTCGGGCAGAAAGCCCAAACGAGGAGAGGCACGCCATTGGTGTCAGCTGCGGCAGTCTAGCGGTCCTTGTACGACTGGTCAATCAAAAAGCTCTTCCGAGTCCAGACGAGACCCTGCTCCAGCAAACGCAGCCCGAGCATGACCAGAATAAAGCCGACCACGGCGGAAGGCGACGTGCGAAAGACAAAAGCGACGGTTCCCAAGGTGATGTAGGTGATGCCCAGCGCCCTGCAGTGCTTCTGCCGGTCGAGTCCCGTCAGAGAGACGATCCACGAGTAAAACTGGAACATGACCACGACAAACGGCAACATGGCGAAGACCTCGACGTAATGATCCATAATCACCCTCCTTGGCTGAAATAACTCGGATACTAGCATACGGTCCGCAAAATGACCAACAACATATTGAGTCATACTAATTATTCTCAGCAAATCACCTCGGACTGCGGCCGGACCGCCAAAAAGTTATCTGCAACAATCAATAAAGTACTAATTGACGTGATTAGTTATAAATAACTGTTTTATTGTTGTTTTTTATAGAACCGAAAGATTATCATACTGATGGAATTCAAATCCCAAAGGCGGCTTGATATAGGAAAAGACAACCATGAAGATGTGCAAACCGAGCGTTTTCGCATGCTAGGAAAACTGGCGGCAGCGGTATTCCTTGGCACCACCCTCCTCAGTTTTCCGGCATTCGCAGCATCAGCGGCTCCTCTCACACCAACAGCGGCAACAGACCAAGCGGCCACTCCCGCTCAGGATCAGAAATCGGCAGACGCCGTCTCTTCCGACGTGGACAGCGTCAACCTCACGTACCTGAAGGGCTATTTCGTCGACACCGGCAAACTCTTTGTCGCGCCGCTGCACTGGGAGTCGCGAGACTGGCTCAAGGTCGGCGTGGTAATCGGCATCACCTCCAGCCTGCTCCTGGTAGACAAGCAGGTGAAAAACTTCGCCCAAAGCCATCAGAGTCCGGTCGCTTCCAAATTCGCGCTGCTGGGAAACGACCTGGGCAATCCGTTCTACACCCTGCCGCCGGTCGGAGCCTTTTACCTTTACGGCTATTTGGCCGACGACCCGAAGGCGCGCAGGACATCGCTGCTGGCGCTGGAGAGTTTCGCCATTTCGGGGGTACTGACCGACGGACTGAAAATGCTCGCCCAGCGTCATCGCCCTAACACCGGCGACTCGCCCACCACCTGGGGCGGCCCCAAATTCAGCCTGAAGAACCTTTCCTTTGCCTCGGGTCACACCTCGTCGGCATTTTCCATCGCCACCGTGTTTGCAGACCAGTACAAAGACAACCCGTACGTCCCGCCCATTGCCTACGGCCTGGCCACCCTCACCGGCTTGTCGCGCATTTACAGTAATGCGCATTGGAGCTCGGACGCCTTCTTCGGCGCAGCGCTCGGCTATTTCGTCAGCAAAGCCGTGCTTAGCTACCATACCGAAGACAAAAAAGGGCTGGCGACGCGTCTCACCATACTGCCGCAAGTAGGCAAGGAGATGACCGGGGTGAGCGTGCAATGCAACTTCTAAACTGACCGACACGAGGTTCGCCCCCACACCTGGCACTCCGTAGGGGCGAATCTTGTATTCGCCCGACTTCAATCCGCAATCGCAAAATCTCCGGCAGCCTCCTCCCCCATTTCCCGCACTCCCGCACTCCCGCTCCGACTCGCCATCCTCTCAGCTATTCGCTCCAGTTTTGGCTGAAATCCCGACCCTTCGACTTGCTCACACCGTAGGCGCGGATTAGAGGCGAAGAGGGTCGTCATTAATTATCGCACCGGCAATTTGACACTAATAAGAGTGCGTGTAAAATAGGTCGTGGAATTGATCTGAGGAGAACAAGCGGGGAAAAAGCCTGTCATTTAACGGAGATCCGATCGGTCTCCCTACCAAAAAAATAAGGAGAGAAATTTATGACGGCGTTCGAGATCAAGGATTACACGAAACTGATGGGCATGTCCGGCTTCAGCGAAACCCTGCTCAAGAACCATTTCACCTTATATCAGGGGTACGTCAACAACACCAATACCCTGACCGACACCCTGAACAGGTTGCGCAAAGACGGCAAAGGCGCCACTCCCGAATTCGCCGAACTGAAACGCCGCGTAGGCTGGGAGTTCAACGGCATGCGCCTGCATGAATGCTATTTCGAGAACCTGGGAGGGAAGTCGCCGATCAGTCCCGAGAGCCGCCTGGCCCAGAAGATCCACCAGGAATTCGGCAGCTATGAGGAGTGGGCGCAGGATTTCAAGGCTACCGGCGCCATGCGCGGCATCGGCTGGGCCATCCTGTACCAGGACCTGACCACCGGCCAGTTGCTCAACGTCTGGGTCAACGAACACGATGTCGGCCACCCGGCCTGCTGCGTCCCGATCTTGGTGATGGACGTCTTCGAACATGCCTTCATCACCGACTATGGGCTGAAAAGAGCCGATTACATCAGCGCCTTCTTCCAGAACATCAACTGGAGCGCCGCCGAGCAACGCATGAAGTCTTGACCAACGGCCAACCGGCCGAGCAGCGAACAAGTGAGTGCTGAGATGAATGGCTAAATCCGGTAGCCCGTCCCATCGAAGAAAAGGCCCTCGCATGCCGGAGGGCCTTTTCTTTACCCTGCAGCAGATTTTTTTGCTGCCTCGCTCGACGCAGGGCTCCCGGTCCGGCCGGGTCTTTACCCGAGAACCAGCATTCCAAGGCAAACCCATGAAATCGATCATGCATGCAATCTGCAATTTCGCCGTAGCGGCGCTCATCATCGCCGCCGCGGCGTCCCCCGCCCGGGCTTCGGACATCTCCATTCTGGGCGGAGAGACCTTAACTTCCAGACCAGCCGCAACCTCCTATTCGTGGCAGTTGGAGTACCGGCAGGATCTCCTGAAGCACCTTTCGGCAGGCTTCTCCTATCTGAACGAAGGCCACATCAAGCAGCACCACCGCGACGGCTACACAGCGCAGCTTTGGGCGGACAGCAAATTGCTCGACAACCGGCTGATGCTGGCCGCGGGAGTAGGTCCCTACTTTTTTCTCGATACCACCAGCGACTCCTCGGCCGACGGCTTCACAAACCATCACGGCTGGAGGCCGATGCTGAGCGTGGACGCCAGTTGGCAACTGGAGAACAAACTGCTTTTGGAGTTGCGCGGCAACTGGGTTAAGTGGTCGGATGGCTTCGATTCGGCGACGATCTTGGCGGGCATCGGGTACCGGTTCGACCCGCCTGCAGCCGCGCCTGCCCCTCCGGGCGCGGTCGGAGACCGGAACAACGAGATCACGCTCTTTTTGGGACAGACCATCGTCAACAGCTTCAACTCCCCGCATTCGGTAGCCGCCAGCCTTGAGTATCGGCGGCATCTCTGGAGACACGTGGACTGGACGGCGGCGGGGCTCTACGAGGGGGACAACCGCCTGGTCAGGCGCGACGGCGTGATCACCGAGTTGTGGGCTGTGCAACAACTGCTCGAAGAGCTATCCATCGGCGCCGGAGCGGGCGCCTACATCGACATAGGCCATTACGAAAACCCGTTCATCGACACGGGCACCAACAGGTTCATCTCCGGGATAGCAACCCTCACCTGCAGTTACCGTTTTGCCGGCAACTGGGCGGTGCGCGGCTCTTGGAACCGGGTCATCACCCGCTATCAGCGGGACACCGACATCATCCTGGGCGGGATCGGCTATTTGTTTTAATCCGAAGGATCGCGCCGGCTTTATCCGAGCACCAACTTGGGCCATTTACTTTTTACAGCGGTTTGTGTTATTAATCGGCGTCGAATAAGTTCCGAGAGCCTATGATCAGTCTCCACCCCAGCCGTTTCCGTCCGCAGTCCCTGATAATTCTCCTGGTCGCCCTGGGCCTCCTGTTCGCAGGGGTGCGCGTTCCGGACATCTCGCGCCCCCACCGACCCAAGCCGACCAATCGCATCGTCCTCGAAAATCATCACAAGAACGTCTCCGACCAACTCAAGCATTGCGGGCAGTTCGTCGCCGTGGTGGCGAATCCTTATATATTCAGCAATCCCATCTCGTTTCGCTCCGAATTCCGGGCTGTATCGCCACTGTACGCTTCCCCGCTTTTTTTCCCCAACTCCGGCCGTTCTCCTCCCGCAACACTCGGCTAGCCAATTCACTCACAACTGAAACAATGCACCTTCATCCGGTACAGCGCCCTTGCCGTCACTGCGTGGAGTAGTGCGTATTGATCCCTATTTCTACAAGGAAAACAAACCATGAAGATCAGCGTAACGTCGCTCACGCCCATATTATTTCTCGCAATGCTCACCTATACCGGCTGCGCCAAACAAGAACTGGTCCATAAGGACGAACCCATGGCCTCGGCGCTGTCGTCGGCCAAACAGGCAGAGTCGACAACGACAGCTGCCAAACCGCCGCTGACTCCCGAAAAGTCGCCGGTCAATCCGGCGGGCGCGGCACCGGCTTCAGTGCGGGAACAAACTATAGCGGCAAAAAGCAGCGACCCCGCAAAGATCGCGGCCGATACCCAGCGTCAACTGGAAAAAATTTACTTCGACTTCGATTCCGCAGCCTTGAGTCAATCGGCGCGAAGCACGATCACCGCCAACGCCGCAGTGATAACACGCAACCCCGGGGTCAAGATTCGCGTCGAAGGGCACTGCGACGAGCGAGGCTCCGACGAATACAACCTGGCCATTGGGGAGCGACGCGCCATGGCTGCCGTACAGTACCTGAAGTCACTCGGGGTCGCGGCTGAGCGGCTCACCACCCTGAGCTACGGCAAGGAAAAGCCTGCCGATCCCGGGCACGACGAGGCCGCCTGGGCGAAAAACAGACGGGACGAATTCATCATCGTCAAGTAAAAGCAGTAAACAGCTAAGAGCGGAGTTTATCGGTTAAATCCGGTAGCCCATCCCATGGTAGAAAAGGCCCTCGCACGCCGGAGGGCCTTTTCTTTTACCTTTTTGCCGGCCCGTCCCGCGCTGCAAAGAGGGGGTGAGCCGGTGCCGTCGCCCCTGCCTAGATCGCCGGAACCCCGGCGACATGTTCCCGCTCGCCTCCCTGCTCCACGACCGCCACCGCCACCTGCTCCTCTTGGCTCTCGACCACGTCCACATGGACGCTCCTCAAAAGGAAATGGGACAGCGACGGGATCAGGATCAGCGCGCCGAACATGTTCCACAGAAACATGAAAGTCAAAAGTATCCCCATGTCGGCCTGGAACTTGATGGGCGACATCACCCAGGTCACCACCCCGCCCGCCAGGGTGATCCCCACCAGACCCACGACCTTGCCGGTAAACTGCACCGCCTTCTTGTAGGCCTCGCCCAGCGAATAGCCGTCGCGCTGGTACTTAAGCTGCATGCTCAACAGGTAGAGTGCGTAATCGATGCCGATCCCCACCCCGAGCGCTATCACGGGCAGGGTCGCCACCTTGACCCCGATCCCCAGCGCCACCATCAGCGCCTCGCAAAGGATCGAGGTGAGGATCAGCGGCAGCACCGCGACCAGCACCGCCCGCCAGCTTCTGAAGGTGATGAAGCAGAGCACGATCACCGCGGAGTAGACGTAGAGCAGCATGGTGCGGTTGGCGGCCTTCACCACGATGTTGGTGGCCGCCTCGAT
>CAIYDQ010000198.1 GCA_903925075.1 uncultured Geobacter sp. | reverse complement strand
GCGGAAAAGCTTGAGGTAGTCCTGCCGGGCCACCGTGTAGAGGCCGGAGAAATAGCTCAGATGCTGGTAGGCGAGCCGGCTTTTCTCGGCGAAACCTTTCGGGGTGAGGAGATAGGCGTAGCGGTTCTTGGGGAAGTTGTTGACTCGGACGAAGCCTTTGGAGACCAGATTTTTCAGATAGGAATTAACCAGACCGAGCGCGATCCCCAGCCGTTTGGCGAGTTCGCGCTGGGAAAGACGCTCCTCACCGGAAATCTCCGACAGGAGGAGGAAGGAGCGATAGGTATCAAGGACCTTTTCTTCGTCACCGTTCATGCAGTGAACATATAATAAAGCCGCTGATATTTCAATAGAAAAGGAGAAAGGCGAATTTAAGTCTTTTTCAGTAGTTTCGCATACACCCCAAACAGTTCCCTCCCCCTGGCCGCCCAGGAGTGCTCGCTCAGCGCGCGCTCCCTCCCCGCCTCCCCCAGCTCATCGCGCAGTTCGCGGTCGCCGGCCAGCCGGCCGATGGCGCCGGCCAACTCCCCCGCGTCCCCGAACTTGGCGTAGAGCGCCGCCTCCCCCAGTATCTCCCGGTTCACCGGGGTGTCGAAGACCACCGTGGGGAGCCCGCAGGCGAGGTAGTTGAACAGCTTGCCGTTCGCCTCGGTCAGAGAGACCTTGGGCGAAACGGCCAGATCCGCCGCGCACAGGTAGAGCGGCGCCTGCTCGTAGGGAACCCGGCCGGTGAAGGTCACCATCTCCGAGAGCCCCAGCCTCTGGGCCTTTTCCCGGTAGCGATCTTCCGGAAAACCCATGATCAGGAAATGCAGCTTCGCCCCCTGCGCCCGCAAAAGCGCGGCGGCCTCCAGGAGCAGATCGACCCCCTGGTAGGCGTTCAGGATGCCGAGAAAACCGACGATCGGCCGGCCGGCGGGGAGCCCGAGCCGCGCCCGGATCTGTTCTTTGGGGAGCGGACGGAACACCTCGGTGTCGACGCCGTCCAAAAGCGCCTGCACCCGTTCGCGGGGCACCCCTTGGGAAACCAGCAGCTCGACGGTCGGGCCGGAACTGGCGACGATGAAATCGGAGCCGAGATTTATCCAGCGCTCAAGCCGCGCGAACAGGCGCTGCAACAGCGAACCCGGGCGCACGAAACGGTGGTCGGTGATCTCGGCGGTCAGGCTCCCCTGGCAGTCGAAAAGCAGCGGCACGCGCAACAGTTTTTTCAGCAGCACGCCGATGAAGGCGCCTTCGTGGATATGGGCATGGATCAGGTCGGGACGGAACGTGCGCGCCACCTGCAGCGCCTTTAAAAGCAGCAGCAGGTCGAGGTACGGTTTGTGCCAGGAAGGTCCGGCTTCCAGCTTGCGGTACCAGGGGATGCCGGGTATCCGGTCGATCGGGAACCCGGGGAGGTCGCGGCCAATATGGTAGGTGACCAGCCGCAGTTCGACGCCGCAGCCGATGGCCGCGCGCGCCTCCTCCAGGATGCGCACGTGGCAGCCGCGGTCGGCGAAAAAGGGGGTGGGCGCCAGCACCAGGACTCTGATGGGAGCCTCAGCCAAAGTTGAGCTTTTCCTTGATGTTGTAGATCGGCTTTCCCTGCGCCTCGTAGTAGGTGCGCGCGCTCAGCTCGGCCAAAAGCCCCATGACGATGAACTGAACGCCCATGAAAAGGAGAAAAGCGGTGAGGATCAGCAGCGGGTTGCGATTCATGTTGGTCTGCTCGAAAAACTTCATATAGACGGTGACCACGCCGCTCAGGGTGCCGGCGCAGAGCGTGTAGATACCCCATTTCCCGAAGAGCTGGATCGGTTTGGTCGAGTAGGAGAGCAGGAACTTCACCGTCATCAGGTCAAGGATCACCTTCATGGTCCGGGAGATGCCGTATTTGCTCTGGCCGTGCAGCCGCTCGTGGTGCCTGACCGGCATCTCGGTCACCCGCGCGCCGACCTGCGAGGCAAGCGCGGGGACGAAGCGGTGCATCTCGCCGTACAGGTTGACGTCCTCCAGCACCTCGCGCCGGTAGGCCTTCAGCGTGCAGCCGTAGTCGTGCAGGTGCACGCCGGTCAGGTAGGAGATGACCGAGTTGGCCATGATCGAGGGGAGGCGCCGGTTGACGAAGGTGTCCTTGCGGTCCTTGCGCCACCCCGAGACCACGTCGAATCCCTCGTCGATGCGCGCCAGGAGCAGCGGGATGTCCAGCGGGTCGTTTTGCAGGTCGCCGTCCATCGGCACCACCACTCGTCCCGAGGCGAGATCGAAGCCCGCGGCCATGGCCGCCGTCTGGCCGAAGTTGCGGCGCAGGCGGACCACCTTCACCCGGCTGTCCTTCGCCGCCAAAAGCTTCAGCGCGGGGTAGGAATTGTCGGAGGAGCCGTCGTCCACCAGGATCAGCTCGAAGCCGAGGCCGGTGCCGGTGAGCGCCTGGTCGATGCGCGCGTGCAGGATCGGGACGTTTTCTTCCTCGTTGTAAATCGGCACCACGATACTCAGGTCCACAAGATTCTCCCACTGCGGTTAATCGCGAAAAGCAGGTTCAAAGGCATCGTACACGGATCGAACGGATTGAACGGATAAGGTCTGGTACGTCAAAAGCAAAACTTTTGGGGTTAACCAGACTCTCCCGGTTGATCCGACGTTATCCGTTCAATCCGTTCAATCCGTTCAATCCGTTCAATCCGTGTGCCGATTTTGACTCTCCATCGGCTCGCCGAACGCCTTCACCCGTCGCACCTCGATCCCCGCCGCGCCGCGCGCGCCCTTTTTGAAGCGCGGCCGGGAAAGCCCGCGCAGCATGCCCGCGCCGTAGGCCAGGTGCAGCGTGGGAAAGACCAGCAACAGCCGGGGCAAAAGGGCCGGCTCGCCGCCGCCAAAAGCGCCGAAAAGCGAGGCCGCGGCCACCAGGGCGAGATAGCAGATCATCGGCAGGACGAAAAGCCCCCGGCCGAAGAACGGGAGCGACAGGACGTAGACCAAAAGGAGGGACGGGGCGAGAGAGACCGGCTTCAGCTTGCCGGTGAGCACGGTCTGCTCGCCGCGCCCGCGGCCGTAGCCGAACATCTGCCTGAGATAGGCGCGATAGCTTGGGCGCTGGCTGCGATAGACGGCCAGCTCAGGGTCGTGCACCAGCAGGAACCCCTCGTGCAGCAGGCGGTCCATCAACTCGTTTTCCTCGTTGGGATAGAGCCTGGCGTCGAGCCCGCCATGCGAGAGAAAGACCTCGCGCCGAAAACTCAGGTTGCAAAGGATCAGTTCGCTGTCGCAGCTCGGCCGCGCCGCGCCGCTCTTTCGATAGCGGTTCCTCACCCCTCCCCCGCCGGCCGCCGAGGCGAAGGCAACGCCGATCGCCCTTTGCAGCGCAGAGTCGGTCTGCGGAGTAAGCGACGGCCCGCCGGCTGCGGCGACCCTGGGGTCCCGGTAGTGGCGGGCCGCGATCTCGAGAAAACCGGGAGCGACCAGCGAATCGTCGTCAAGGAAGAACAGCAGCTCGCCTGCGGCCTCGGCCGCCGCCAGGTTCCTCTGGGCGCTCGGCTGGGAGCCCCGGGCGATCAGCACCTCGAAAAGATCGGCGGGGTAGCTGGCCTTGGCGATGCCGGCCAGCGCCCGCACCTCGCCCCCCGGCTTGACCGGGATGATGACGGAAATCTTCGGCAGAGTCATGAGGCCTGTGGTTTTAACCGATTGAACGTCTTTCTCGGACCTGCTCAGATTTTCTCCGTGGCTAAAGGGTTTACTTCCCGTAGCTGTGCAGGCCGGAGAGGAACAGGTTCACCCCCAGATAGCAGAAGATGGTGGCCGCGAAGCCGACCACCGAGAGGATCGCCGCCCGGCGCCCCACCCAGCCGCGGGTGATGCGGGCGTGCAGGAAAGCCGCGTAGACGAACCAGACGATCAAGGACCAGGTCTCCTTGGGGTCCCAGCTCCAGTAGGTGCCCCAGGCGTAGTTGGCCCAGGCGGCTCCGGTGACGATCCCCAAGGTCAAAAGGGGAAAGCCGATCATGATCGCCTTGTAGTTCAGGTCGTCCAGGATCTTGATGGAAGGGAACATGGAGAGCACCCCGCCGGCGGTGGCGTTGCCCCCCCCCTGCTCCAGTTTGTCGCGCAACAAGTACATGATGGAGATGCCGCAGGCGACCGCGAAGGCCGCATACCCCAAAAAGCAGGTGATGACGTGGTACATCAGCCAGTTGCTTTGCAGCGCGGGGACCAGCGGCTCGATGCCGCTTTCCAGCCCGAGCTGCGCCCAGGCCATGCCGAACAGGGCGAAGGGAACCACGAAGAAGCCGACGGCGCGGTACTTGTACTTGAAGTCGATGATCAGGTAAATGAGGATGATGGTCCAGGAGAAAAAGACCACCGACTCGAACAGGTTGGAGAGCGGGGCGTGGCCGTGCCCCTGGTCGTAGGACTCCTTCCAGCGAAGGCCTATGGCGGCGGTCTGCACCAGGAAACCGAAGAGGGCGGCGTAGGTGCCGGCCAGCCCTACCGCCTTGCTGCGCGAGGCGAGGAATGCGAAGAATATGCAGGTGGAAACCATGTAGGCGATCATGGTGACGTTGAATAGCATGGAACTGGACATCGATTAACCCTCCGGTCGTTTCAGTTTACGCGGACGATGGGGTGGTGCCCCCCAGGGACTTATTGCTTTTTGAGCTTCTGCACCAGTTCCTCAAAGCTCATCTCGAAGCCGGTCGGGTTCTTGCTGGCGGAGCCGCCCAGGGTGACGCCGGCGTCGGAGATACGGGCCCACACCCTCTGGTGCGACATGAAGAAGGCCATGCAGATGCCGACCACCATCAGGAAGCAGCCGAGCCAAACCACCAGCACCCCGGGGTCCTTGGCGACCTGCAGGCCGGTGTAGAACTTCTGGTCCATGCCGTCGAAGGTGATCACCAGATCACCGCCATGCTGGGCGTTGAAGGCCTGGTATTTCTCGGAGAGGATCACGAACGGCTGCGGCTGGCCGCCGGCCGGGGTGAACTCGACCTGGGCGCCGGGCCCGTCGAATTCCCTCATGAACGGGCGGACGTTCTGGGTCGCCTCGGTGACGGTGATGAGGGCGCCCCCGGGGAGCTTGGCCCTTTCGCCCTGACGGACGTCGAGCTTGATCGGCGCTCCCCCCTTGCGGTCGCGCACCGAGAGGTGGTACAGCGCCCCCTCGTCGGACTGGCCGTAACTCGACTGGTAGAAGGTGATCCCCTTGTAGGTGAGCGGGTCGTTGACGATGATCGGGATGTTCTGGTACCCCTTCACCGGCTGCCCGTTTTCCGTCACGGTCAGCACGCTGCGGAATTCCTTGGGCGCCCCGGTGTCGTAGAAGGCGACCGAGAACTTCTCGCAGCGCACGGCGAAGCCGAGGTCGATGGCCCTGCCGCTTCGGGACTGCACCTGGGAAACGCTCCCCCCCTCGGGGATGTTGACGTAGGCCTTATATCCGAAAAAGGAGCCCAAGAGCGCCCCTATAAAGATGATGATGATGGAGAAATGCACCACGTACACCCCGAGCCGGCACAAACGGTTCTTCTGGGCAAACAGGTGGTACTCGCTCCCCTTCTCGGTGACAACCGCCTGGGCGAACTCCGCCTTCAGAAAGGAGGCGAGTTTTTCCTTCAGCTCCGCCTTGGAACCGGCCAGCTTCAGTTCCTTGACGTTGGTCAGGCTCTTCTCGAACCCCTCGTCCATGACCAGCACCGGCTCGGAGACGATCTTCCAGACCCTGGGAAGCCTCTTGATGGAGCAGCAGATCAGGTTCAGCGTCAACAGGTACAACAGCAGAATGAACCACCAGGAGTGGTACATGTCGAAGAAACCCAAGGCGCTGTACAACCGGATCTTGGTCTCGCTGAGCGTTGCCAGGTATTCGCGTTGCGGCCCCTGCTGGATGATGGTGCCGATGATCGAGGTGAGGGCGAGTCCTATGAGCAGAAAGATCGTGAGTTTTAAGGAGCAGAAGAAATCCCACAGTTTATGTGCAACTCCGCGTTTATTCGTTGTCAAGGCAGTCTCCCGAAAGATGATTTGCAACCGTACAGACCAAGCTCGCCATTATAGACAAAATGGCAATAAGCGCAAAATAAAAGTTTCTAACCGAACTCCGGGCCGTAAAAAAGGGTAACGAGCCGAGCTCGTTACCCTTTTTGGAACCTGTAGCCTCTCTAGGAGAGCTTACTTCTTGTGACACTCGCCGCACTTGGTCGGGCCGGCTTTCTTTTCGGTGTGGCAGCCTTTGCAAAGAGCGTGCGCCTTGTCCTTGTCGATGGCGATCTTGGCCGGAGCGCCTTCGCCGTGGCAAAGTTTGCAGTCTTTCAGTCTTTCCTGGTGGGCCTTGTGCTGGAAGGTCACGTTGCCGTTTTTGGCCGGGAATACAACCACGTCCGCAGCCATTGCAGAAACGGCAAAGGCGAGAGTCAAGGCTAATGCAGCGACAATCTTTTTCATTAGTTTTTCCTCCTATAGATTATAAATAACAAACGGGAATGTATACAACATATCAGGCTTTGTCAAGGACAATCGCCGGAAAACCGGGGTCAAAGCCGGCCGGCGGCCTGGAGTACCGCGTCTTTTTCCTCCACTTCCGCGGCCATCTGCGCCCGGTAGGCGACGAAGCTCTCGTGCAGCTGCGGGTTGGAGAGCGAGAGGATCTGCACGGCGAAGAGGGCGGCGTTTTTGGCGCCGGCCTTGCCGATCGCCATGGTGGCGACCGGGATGCCGCCCGGCATCTGCACCGTGGCGTAGAGCGCGTCCATGCCGCTGAGCGCCCCGCCCCCCATGGGGACGCCGATCACCGGCAAGGTGGTTTCCGCAGCCACCACCCCCGCCAGGTGCGCGGCCATGCCGGCGGCGGCGATGATCAGCTTGATGCCGCGGCCGGCGGCGTCGCGGGCGAGTTTGCCGGTTCTGTGGGGCGAACGGTGCGCCGAGGAGATGCGCATCTCGAAGGGGACGCCGAACTGCGTCAAGATCTGCGCCGTCTCCTGCATGGTCGGCAGGTCCGAGTCGCTCCCCATCACGATTAAAACAATCGGGTCAGTCATATCGGCAACGCTCCAAATTGAGGTTTTTACCTGTTGATGGCCTTAGCGCCGATGTCGCGCCGATAGTGCATGCCCGGCCAAGAGACGAGCGCCACTCCTTGATAGGCCCGGTCGATCGCCTCCTGAACGCTGGCGCCGAGCGCAGTCACCCCGAGCACCCGGCCGCCGCTGGTCACTACCCCCTCCTGCGCGCCTTTGGTGCCGGCGTGGAAGACCACCAGTTGGTCGAGCTCGGCCGCCTGCTCCAGGCCCGAGATCCGGTCCCCCTTGCGGTAGTCGCCGGGATACCCTTCGGCGGCGAGCACCACACAGACCGCGGCCTTGTCGTGCCACTCGATCTCGACCCCTTCCAGGCTCCCCTGGGCCACCGCCATCAGGATCGGCACGATGTCCGACTTCATGCGCATCAACAGCGGCTGGCATTCCGGGTCGCCGAAGCGGGCGTTGAACTCCAGGGTCTTGACGGAGTCGCCGTCGATCATGAGTCCCGCGTAGAGCACGCCCCGGTAGGGGCGCCCTTCGGCGGCCATGCCGTCCACCGTGCGGCGCATCACCTCTGCCATGGCCTTTTCGTGGATGGCGGGGGTGACCACCGGGGCGGGGGAATAGGCGCCCATGCCGCCGGTGTTGGGACCGAGGTCCCCGTCGAAGACCGCCTTATGGTCCTGGGCGCTGGCCAGCGGGATGATGCGCGTCCCGTCGGTGAAGGCGAGGAACGACGCCTCCTCCCCCGTCAGGAATTCTTCGATAACGACCCGAGAGCCTGCTGCACCGAAGGCGTTGCCGGAGAGCATGTCGACGACGGCGGCGACGGCCTCCTCTCGGGATTGAGCGATGATGACCCCTTTTCCGGCGGCAAGGCCGTCCGCCTTGACCACGATCGGGATACCGGTCTGGTCGATGAAGGAGACGGCGGCGTCCACCTCGGTGAACACGCCGTAAGCCGCAGTCGGCACCTGGTACTTCTGCATCAGGTCCTTGGAGAAAGCCTTGCTGGCCTCGATCAGGGCCGCTTTTTTGCGGGCGCCGAACGCCTTCAGGCCGTGCTCCTCGAACAGATCGACCAGTCCCAGGGAGAGCGGCAGTTCCGGGCCGACCACGGTGAGGCCGATGTTTTCGCGCTTGGCGAATTCCAGCAGACCCTGGAGGTCGTCGACAGCGATCTGCACGTTTTCGGCGAGCTGCGCCGTACCGGGATTTCCGGGGGCGCAGAAGATCTTGTCGACCAGAGGAGACTGGGCGATTTTCCACACCAACGCATGCTCCCTGCCGCCGCCGCCAACAACCAAAACCTTCATAAAATCTCCTGAAATCAAAGGCGGTTAACAGGGATAAAAGGAATACAGGGGATAAACCAACGTCAAAAACTCAAGATTTTGTTAAACCAAAAAGCCTTTAAGACTTTAAAGCCTAAAGCTTTTAGGTTTGTAGTATTAGACTTTAAGGTTTGGTTTAAACCAAAAAGCCTTAGCTTTTATCCTGGTTGTGTCGTATCCCCTGTATCTTCTTTATCCCTGTTAAAAAGCCTTTGCAGTTTGTTTGTATCCGTTAGTCGTTTATCCGTGTTTATCCTTGTCAGTGGCGGAAGTGCCGCATCCCTGTGAACACCATCGCGATGCCGTGCTCGTCGGCGGCGGCGATCACCTCGGCGTCGCGCATGCTGCCGCCGGGCTGGATCACCGCTTTGATGCCGGCGGCGGCGGCGTTGTCGAGGCCGTCCCGGAAGGGGAAGAAGGCGTCGGAAGCCATCACGGCACCGGCCACCGGAATCCCCGCCTGCTCAGCCTTGATGGCGGCGATGCGGGCGGAGTTCACCCGGCTCATCTGTCCGGCGCCGACCCCGACCGTGGCGTTGCCGCGGCAATAGACGATGGCGTTGGACTTGACGAACTTCGCCACCCGCCAGGCAAACAGCAGGTCTTCCATCTCGGCGTCGGTGGGCGCCCTCTTGGTCACCACCTTCAGCTCGTTGAACAACTGCAGGTCCGCGTCCTGCACCAACAGGCCGCCGTTTACCCTTTTAAAGTCCAGGCGCGCCGCCGTGTTTTCCGGCCAAAAGCCGCATTCCAAAAGGCGCACGTTCTTCTTGGCGGCAACCACCTCGCTGGCGGCGACCGTCACCTTGGGAGCGATGATCACCTCCACGAATTGCCTATCGAC
Source organism: uncultured Geobacter sp. (assembly GCA_903925075.1). GTDB lineage: Bacteria > Desulfobacterota > Desulfuromonadia > Geobacterales > Geobacteraceae > Geomonas. Next base: position 30,229 of record CAIYDQ010000198.1, on the reverse strand, counting down.
GATGGCGCGGGCGGTGGCCTCGTCCAACTCGCGGTTGAAGGCGATGATGCCGCCGAAGGCCGACTCGGGGTCGGTCTTGTAGGCGGCGTCGTAGGCGTCGTGGATGTTGGCGCCCAACGCTACCCCGCACGGGTTGGCGTGCTTGACGATCACGCAGGCCGGGCTCTCGGTGAATTGCTTCACGCACTCAAGCGCCGCGTCCGTGTCGCCTATGTTGTTGTAGGAAAGTTCCTTCCCCTGGAGCTGGCGCGCCGTGGCGATGGAGGCCTCCTTGGAGCCGCGCTCCACGTAGAAGGCGCCGGACTGGTGCGGGTTTTCGCCGTAGCGCATCCCCTGGGCCAGCCGGTACTGCAGCGTCAAGGTGTCCGCGAAGGGGGCGACGCCTTCGCCGGTGCGGGCGCCGAGCCAGTTGGAGATGGCGCCGTCGTAGGCCGCCGTGTGCTGGTATACCTTCACCGCCAGGCGGAAGTTGGTCTCGCGCGACACGGCACCCTCCGCCGTCTGCATCTCGTCCAGCACCGGCTGATAGTCGGCGTGATCGACGATCACCGTCACGTCGCGGTTGTTTTTGGCCGCCGAGCGCAGCATGGTCGGGCCGCCGATGTCGATGTTCTCGATGGCGTCCTCCATGGTGCACTCCTCGTTGGCAACCGTCGCCTCGAAAGGATAGAGATTAACCACCACCATATCGATCGGCTCGATGCCGTGCTCCTGCATCTTGGCCACGTGCGCCGGGTTTTCCCGCATGCCGAGGATGCCGCCGTGCACCTTGGGGTGCAGCGTCTTGACCCGTCCGTCCAGCATCTCCGGGAAGCCGGTGAATTCCGAGACGTCCTTCACCGGAATGCCGGCATCGCGCAAAAGCTTAGCCGTGCCGCCGGTGGAGAGGATCTCCACGCCGTAGCCCGCAAGCGCCCGGGAAAATTCCACCACGCCGGCCTTCTCCGATACGCTGATCAACGCACGCCCAATCTTCGCCATAAAAACTCCTTTTTGCCGCTACATTTAGATAATTCAAAAACCAAACCGCTCGCCACGGAGAAAATCGGAGAAAACCCGAGAACTGCTTAAGTCAAAGGATTCAACCTGAAAAAACATTTGGCCACAAAACAGCACAAAAAGCGCAAAAAGAATCAAGGCATATCTACCATGACCGCCATAACCCGCTAACCGAAACGGTGTAATGGCAATAACCGATAAAAGGTTTATTTTTGTGCGTTTTGTGCATTTTTGCGGCAACCGACCGTCGGGTTTTCTCGTCTTTACGGAAAGTCGATATTCGCCAGAAAGAGCTTTTCGAAGAGCGGTGTCCCCGAGAGCGGGATCACCCGCACCCCGGCCGCCAGAGCTTCCAACCGGTCGCGCCCCCCCTTTTCCACCAGCAGCCGTTCCACCCCGGCAAGCGCGCCCTCCCGGACAAATCCGCTGACACTTACCATGTTTTCGTTGAAAATTCCAACGTTTTTTAGCGCCTCGGGCGAGAGCACCGCCCCGAAGGAACCGGTCAGCACCACCTCGGCAAGCGCCTCGCCGGCCAGCCCCGCCCGGGAAAGCAGGATCTCCATCCCTCCCCGCAGGGCGCCCTTGGCCAACTGCAAGGCCCGGATATCCTCCTGGTTCAGATACACCGAGCCGGAGGCGTCGCGGTGCAACACGAAAGCGGGAACGCCGTTCACCTGCTGCAGCCGGTTGGCAAGGTTGGAGCCGACCTCGTGCGCGGCACGCAGCCGGCCGCTCGCCTCGATCAGGCCGTTCGCCAACAGCGCCGCCACCGCCTGCAAGACGCCGGAGCCGCAGATGCCGCGGGCCGGGGCGCCGCCGATGGTGGTCAGCCTTAGCCGGTCCCCCGCGATCTCGACGCCGCTGACAGCGCCGGGGAGCGCCGCCATGCCGCAGGCCAGGTTCCCCCCTTCGAAGGCGGGTCCCGCCGCGGCGGAGGTGGCGAGAAAGCGCTCGCCGTCGAAGAGGGCGATCTCGGCGTTGGTGCCGAGGTCCAGATAGAGCGCGCCGCGCCGGGGGGGCTCTATCAGCCCGAAGAGAAAGGCAAGCAGATCGCCCCCCACGAAACCGCCGGGGAGCGGCAGCAGATAGGCGGGGAGATCCCGGCTCCAGCCGAGATCGCGCGCGCTCACGCTTTTGCCTGCGCTGAAGAGGGGTCGAAACGGGGGATGGGCCAGAGAGGCGACCGGCAGGCCGAGCGCGATGTGCTCCATGGCGGGGTTGCCGGCGACCGCGATGCCGGCCAGCTCCGGGTCGGCGGCGCCCGCCTTCGCCAAAAGCTCCTCGGCCAGGCGCTCCATCTCCAGCGCCAGGCAACCCTGCATGGCGGCAAGCGTTTCCGGGACGGCGGCGGCGTCGAGGCGCGCCAGCACGTCGGCGCCCCAGCGCCGTTGCGGGTTCAGGCAGCCGACGGCAGCGAGGCGCTCGCCGCTGGCGGTATCGACCAGCGAGGCGGCGATGGTGGTGGTGCCGAGATCGAAAGCCGCGGCAAGCCTTCTAGCTGAAGACAATCGGGGTTCCTCCGCGAGCTTCCACCTCGCCGATGCAGACGGCAAAGGCGCCCAGCGCCTGCGAGCGCGCCAGGAACTCGCGGGCGTCCTTGGCAGCCAGCGCGATCAGCAGCCCGCCCGAGGTCTGCGGGTCGAAGAGCGGCAGCAGAGGATCGCCGGAGATCCCCGAGACCAGACGGCCATAATAGTCGCGGTTGCGGTAGCAGCCGGCGGGGATCATTCCGTCGATCACCAGGCCGGCCACCCCGTCCATTACCGGCACCTTGGCCAATTCGATGCGGAAGGTGACGCCGGCGCCGAGCGCCATTTCGCAGGCGTGCCCGATGAAGCCGAAGCCGGTGACGTCCGTTGCCGCGCTGGCCCCGCAGTCGAGCAGCAATTGCGCCGCCTGAGAGTTCAGCATGCACATCCAGCGGATCGCCTCCGCCTCCAGGGCGGGCGGCGCCATCTGCGCCTTGATAGCGGTCGAGACGATGCCGGTGCCAAGCGGCTTGGTCAGCACCAGCAGATCTCCGGGGCGGGAGGTGCAGTTCCTGACGATACGGGCGGGGTCGATCAGGCCGGTCACCGCCAGGCCGAATTTGAGTTCGTCGTCCTCCACCGTATGTCCGCCGACCAGGCAGGCGCCCGCCTCCTTGAGCGCGTCCGAGCCGCCGGCGAGGATGGCGGCGAGCACCGAGGTGGGAAGAGAGCAGGCCGGGAAGAACGCGAGGTTCATGGCCGTCACCGGGCGTCCCCCCATGGCGTAGACGTCCGAGAGCGCGTTGGCCGCGGCGATGCGGCCGAAGGTGAACGGGTCGTCCACCAGCGGGGTGATGATATCCGTAGTCTCCACCAGGGCGAGGTTCTCCCCGATGCGGTAGATACCCGCATCCTCGGCCCCCTCGACCCCGACCAGCAGATTCGGGTCGTCCGAGCGAGTTATGTCGCGGATCGCGTCTTCCAGGCCCGCCGGGCCCAGTTTAGCAGCTCAACCCGCCGCCTTGACCATCTCCGTCAAGCGCACCTTTGCATCCATATCAGTAGATCCTCTTTACCCAAGCTCGGTTTTGAATATCCCCAAGCTTAGTTTGGTTATGCCTAAAGCCCTTTTGGTTTATCCCGTTGTTTGTTTTATCCCTAAAGCCTGGTTTTGGTTTACCCCTAAAGCCTGTTTTGGTTGTATCCCCTGTATCAGTTTTATCCCTGTTAAACGCCTTTGGTTTAACCCAAGTAGACCCTGCGCACGCGTCGGGTGCTTATGCCGCAGAGTATCTCGTAGGCGATGGTGCCCGCCTTCTCCGCCAGTTCCTCCGCGCTGATGCATGCACCGGTGGCGTCGGTCCCCAGAAGCGTCACCTCGTCCCCGACCGCGACCCCCTCGATCCCCGTCACATCCAGCATGACCCAGTCCATGCAGACGGTGCCGGCGACCCGCGCCCTCTGGCCGCGGATCAGCACCTCCCCCTTGTTGGTGAGGCTGCGGCAATAGCCGTCCGCGTAACCGACCGGCACGCTGGCGATCAAGGTTCGCTGCTGCGCCCGAAAGCGCCGGCCGTAGCCGATGCAGGTCCCCGGCTCGACCCACTTGAGCATCGCCACCGTGCTCTTCAGGCGCATCACCGGTTTGGAAGCCACCCGCCCCTCGAAGTCGGGGGAAGGGAGCGCCCCGTAGAGGACGATGCCGGGACGCACCAGGTTGCAAAACGGCAGGTCCATGGCCAGGATGCCGGCGCTGTTAGCGACGTGCACGTAGCGCGGCGCGAACCCCAACCGCCTCGCCTCGTCCACCACGCTTGCCAGCCGCTCCGCCTGCAACTTGCTGTAGGCGCGCCCCTCCTCGTCCAGCTCGTCGGCGCTGGCGAAGTGGGAGAAGATCCCCTCCAGCTCCAGGTTTTTGAAGCGCTTGAGCTCCGCCAGAAAGGCCGGAGCCTCCTCGGCGGGAACGCCCAGCCTTCCCATGCCGGTGTCGATCTCCAGATGCACCATCGCCTTTCTGTAGCACTTGATCTCCAGGGCGGCCTGATCGAGCGCCCGCGCCTGCTCCAGCGAGAAGAGCGCCGTGGAGATGTTCAAGCCGATGCAGCGCCGCTCCTCCCCCGGATAGACGCCGCCCAGGATCAGCACCGGGCGGCTGACGCCGCTCATCCGCAACTGCACCCCTTCGGCCAGGAAGGCGACCGCGAAGGCGTCCACCCCCAGTTTCTCCAGTTCCTCCGAGACGTACTGGAAGCCGTGGCCGTAGGCATCCGCCTTCACCACCGCCAGGATGCCGCATCCCTCGGGCACCGTCCGCTTGACCAGCGAGAAATTGTGCCGCAAGGCGGCCAGATCGATTTCGACAACAGTAGGGCGGCTGTCCATGGAGTCCCGTGGGTAAAGCGCAATAATGGAATCAGGCCGGGAAGTTCCGTCGAAAAAGAGCAGCGGAGCCGTCCCGGCCATCAATTTTTCTACCACTTCTGCCTTCCGGTGTAAAGGTAAAAACCCGAAAACTGTTGACTTTGCAAGAGGATTCCATTAACGTACCCTTCAGCCATTAGCCAGCTGGGGGAGTTCGAGAGAACTGAGACAGGCCGAGCCTGAGACCCTTTGAACCTGATCCGGTTAAGACCGGCGTAGGGAAGCGGCGCGAACTCCGGAGCATGCATGTAACAGGAGCCGTGACCTTGCCGTCGCGGCTTTTTTTATTGACAGGGATGGGGAACCTGAACAAGGAAACAGGCACAGATAAAAACATTTAACAGGGATATAAACGATACAGGGGATAAGGCTAACAACTAAGGCTTTTTGGTTTAAACCAAAAGATTGTCTTTGGTTTCGCCGTTATCCCTTGCATCCCCTTCATCCCCGTTAAAAGGTTTTGACGTAGGTTTAAAGACTAAGATTTTTGTTTTTACCCAAAAGCCTGTGCTTGGTTTTAGTCGTTATCCCCTGTATTCCCTTTATCCCTGTTAAAAGGTTTCTGACGTAGGTTTCCCAATAGTCTGTGTTTGGTTTGCTGTTATCCCCTGTATTCCCTTCATCCCTGTTAAACGGTTTTTGTCGAGGATTTGAATCTTTGTTGAAACTAGTCGTTAACCATAGCGCCGACGATCCCTGTGTTTCCGGTCTCTACCTGATCACTGACCAGGAGGAGCGCCTCGTGGAGCGCGTGCGCAGCGCCCTGTCGGGCGGGGTGAGGGTTCTTCAGTACCGCGACAAGCTGCGCGGCCTGCAGGACCGCCTGACCCTCGGCCGCGAGCTGAAGCTGCTCTGCGCGGAGTTCCAAATCAAATTCATCGTCAACGACGACCTCTTTCTGGCCCAAGCCCTCGACGCGGACGGCGTGCACTTGGGCCAGGAGGACGGGAACCCTGTCGCCGCCCGCGCGGCCTTGGGCCCGGGCAAGCTGATCGGCGTATCCACCCACTCCCTGGAGGAGGCGCTGGCGGCGCAGGCGGCAGGCGCCGACTATGTCGGCTTCGGAGCCATCTACCCCACCGCTAGCAAGGACGTCCCCCAAACCCGCGGCCCCGAAGGGCTCGCCCTGTTGAAAGGGGAATTGCAGATCCCGGTGGTCGCCATCGGCGGCATCACCAGGGACAACGCCTGCGCGGTGATCGACGCCGGCGCCGGCGCGGTCGCCGTGATCTCTTCGGTGCTTTCCGCACGATTCCCCGGCCTCGCCGCCACCGAAATCTCACTGCTTTTCAACCGCATCGCCCCCCGCCCGCGCGGCGCGGTGCTCACCGTCGCCGGCTCCGACTCGGGAGGGGGCGCCGGCATCCAGGGCGACCTCAAGACCATCACCCTGCTGGGAAGCTACGGCGCCTCCGCCATTACCGCGCTCACCGCCCAAAACACCGTGGGGGTCTCCTCCATCCAACCGGTCTCGCCCGAATTTCTGGGCGCGCAGATCGACGCCGTGCTCTCGGACATCCCCATCGACGTGGTGAAGGTCGGCATGCTGTTCTCTCCGGAGAACGCCGCGCTCCTCTCCGAAAAGCTCCTCCACTACGGCATCCGGATGGTGGTGCTCGACCCGGTGATGAGTTCCAAGGGGGGTCTGGCGCTTTTGGAGGACGAGGCGCTCAGCGTGCTGAAAAAACGACTGGTGCCGCTCAGCTACCTCGTCACCCCCAACGTCCCCGAGGCGGAGCGGCTGACCGGGCTCGCCATCGCCGACGCCGCCGGCATGGAGCTGGCCGCCCGGGCGCTGCACCTGATGGGGGCGAAAAACGTCCTGGTCAAGGGGGGGCACCTGCACGAAGGGATGGTCACCGACCTCCTCTTCGACGGCTCCAACTTCACGCGCTTCACAGCGCCCCGCGTGCTCACCCGCAACACCCACGGCACCGGCTGCACCCTCGCCTCCGCCATCGCCAGCTTCCTGGCCCAGGGCGAGCCGCTCCCCGGCGCCGTGGTCCGGGCAAAACTGTTCATCACCCGCGCCATCAAGTTCGCCCAGCCCCTGGGCAAGGGGCACGGGCCGGTCAACCACTTTCTGGCGGCAAAAGACCAGACCGAACGCTAGCCGGAGCCGACCTCCCGCTATCGTCATTTATAAATAAGGGAACAAAGGAGTAGCCATGACCCAGCTCGAATACGCCCGCCAAGGGACCATTACCGAAAAGATGCAAGCCGCAGCCCTCGCGGAGGGAGTCGAGCCCGAGTTCATCCGCGCCGGCATCGCCGCCGGCAACATCATCATCTGCCACAACGTGAAGCACCTGAACGGCACGCCGCTGGCGGTGGGCAAGGGGCTGAGAACCAAGATCAACGCCAACATCGGCAGCTCCGCCGACGACCTCGACATCGAAAAAGAGCTGGAAAAGGCCCGCGTGGCGGTAGCCGCCGGCGCCGACGCCATCATGGACCTCTCGACCGGCGGCCCGGTCGACGAGATCCGCCGCGCCATCATCGCCGAGACCTCCGCCTGCATCGGCACCGTGCCGCTCTACCAGGCGGCGCTGGACGCGGTCCGCAACAAGAAGAAGGCGATCGTCGAGATGACCGTGGAAGACATCTTCGCCGGGGTGCTGAAGCACGCCGAGGACGGCGTCGACTTCATCACCGTGCACTGCGGCGTGACCCGCGCCAGCGTGGAGCGGATGAGGCGCGAGGGGCGCATCATGGACGTGGTGTCCCGCGGCGGCGCCTTCACCATCGAGTGGATGGCGCACAACAACATGGAAAACCCGCTCTACGAACACTTCGACCGCCTGCTGGAGATCACCAAGGCCTTCGACATGACCCTCTCCCTGGGCGACGGCTTCAGGCCCGGCTGCCTGGCCGACGCCACCGACCGCGCCCAGATCCACGAACTGATCATCCTCGGGGAATTGACCCAGCGGGCGCAGGCCTACGGGGTGCAGGTGATGATCGAGGGACCCGGCCACATGCCGCTGAACCAGATCGAGGCCAACGTCCTCTTGCAAAAAAGGCTTTGCCACGGCGCCCCCTTCTACGTGCTGGGACCGCTGGTGACCGACATAGCCCCCGGCTACGACCACATCACCTCCGCCATCGGCGGCACCATCGCCGCCGCGGCCGGCGCCGACTTCCTCTGCTACGTGACCCCCTCCGAGCACCTGCGGCTCCCCACCGTCGAGGACGTCAGGGAAGGGGTGATGGCCTGCCGCATCGCCGGCCATGCCGCCGACATCGTCAAGGGAGTCAAGGGCGCCATGGAGAAGGACACCCAGATGGCGCGCTGCCGCAAGAAACTCGACTGGGAAGGGCAGTTCGCCCTGGCCATAGATCCGGAGAAGGCGCGGCGCTTGCGAGCCGAGTCCGGCGTCGCCGAGCACGGCGCCTGCACCATGTGCGGCGAGTTCTGCGCCTACAAGGTGATGGACGACGCGACCGAGCGCGAAAAGGTGAACGCCGTTCAGGCAGGCTAGCGCCGTCCGCCACGAAACTTCGGACTTTTCGCCGACCGTAGGTTGCGGTGAACAGCCTGATCGTGAACCGCAACATGGCAACGTTGCGGTTCACGATCAGGCCCCCTCTCTCCCTCCCCCCTAGCCTCCGCACCGCCCCGGCAAATCGACAACTTTTACCGCACTCGACACCGCCGCCAACATTAAAAAATCACCAAAATTGGCATGCCGAATTTCGCCATAACCCCCTGATCTCAGGTCTCATGAAAGCAAATTTGCTTAACTTTGTCGAAGTTTTATAGCAAATCATCTCATGTGTCACCTGCCGCTCAATTTCTCCGTCCGACCATACGAGAGCCCTTTGAAATCGGCTTCATACCTTAACTCCTTCTCTCTCTGAGCCGCTTGCCGTATGCGTAACTGCGCGCTTTGCGGACTGCATTTCTCGCCGGGTTCGACCCGGCGCAGCAAGACACGACCCCGCAGTTGCATCGGACCGCCTAAAAAAACATTTGTAATTATCCTGGAATAAGCTGAGAATAGATTCCAGGACAAACGTATGTTTGATAATTGGGCCGGTTAAAATCTCTAATAAGGGAGGAGTTGCCATGTCTACGCAAACCCACACAACTGTAGAGATGTTCGGAGCGCTGCACGTTTTCAGAAAGGACCATGGTCTTGAGGCTGTTGCCGAAATTGATCTCCCTGCTAAGGGGCGCACAGCATATGATCTTGCCCACGACCTCAACCTTCCGCTGAAAATGATCAAGGCGGTGTTCATTAACCACGTGGTTCACAGCCTCAATGACGTGATCCAGCAGGGGGACAGTGTTGCCTTCATTCCGACCGGCGTTCCCGGTTCAATGCAAATCAAGCTTAATGTTTTCAATGCCGGCCTGCACTGAACCGGCTAAGATTACGACGCCGTCAGTTGTAGATAGAGCACCGTTGCCCAAAAAAGCAGGAAGGGGGTAAGCAAAATGACTGCCGACAAATACACTCATTTCGATGAATTCTTCAACCTTCACCGTCAAGAGGTCAGGCAAGCGCGGGTGCATAAGACAAAACTCTTCGTAGATTACGTCACTTATTGCAATGACAAGGATTACAGACACCATTCCAACATGGTGCAGTTCTGCCGGGTGGTCCAGGCAAAGAGTATCCATACCAGTCACTAAAGCCACATCGCAGCAATTGAGGGCGAGGGCCAGGTTTTGAGCGAGGGCTGGGGTCAGCGAGGCGAGGTGAAGTAGAGAACGGGTTCGGGCATGAATAGATCAGTGTGCGTTCCTGTCACTTACGTTAGTCGAGGATACCTCCCGTTCGGCCCTGCCCCTGCCCTCCCTCATCAAAACCAGACGTGCAGTGTGCCGCATCCGGCTTTCCGATGTTCTTCACACGAGGCATGCGCTCTCGTCCGGTCCGCTGATGTTGGCACTCGGTACAAACCTATATTGCCGCCCCCACCGTCATCGCCCAAAGTTAATTCCAAATAATTTCCATCCAAACCCTCCCTCCACAACCACTAACCAACCGTTATTTCAACCTTTTCCTTTTACATGCTGCACAAGAGCAGACAAATGGCAATAAAATTACCATTTGGTTCCCAACCTTATCTATCTAAAATACTAAGCAGTTTTACACCCGTGGCAATTTTATTACCATTCCAATGTGACAAATTACATTATGATTTTATTTGAAGCACTAGACTGATTCGTGTATAGATGGAACCAGATCTTTGGGGAAGTTCACCAAGCAAACAGTGTCGCGAGGGCAGACATATGACACTTGGTAATCCAAGAAATGGGGGCATTAGGGTCAGGGGCATTGAGGGGCATTGGGGTCAGGATTTGATAACTTGATATCCCAGACGTAGTTATCAAACTATCAAATCCTGACCCCACTCCGCCTAAAGTCCGGTGCCATAAAGTCCGGTGCCAGGCCTGAAAAGTTGAAAGATGCTGCCCTTATAAAACCTGAAGTTTCAGCCTTTCAGGCCTGGCACCGCAAGGCTCATATTACTTCAAGTACGGCCACTGGTTAAAGTAAGGCTTCTGCCATATCGGACGTCCCTCTCTAGTTTAGCTGGGCGAGCTTGGGACGGTGCTGGACCGGGTACCGTCCCGCTCCCAGACGCGTCCACCTCCCCTCCCCGAAGTCCCCGCCGCCGCATGGCCAAAGCATCACGATTTCGATGGACTTTTCAGATCTTTTACCCGAGTATCTGAGTCTATTTCGCTGGTTAGATTTTTGTGGCAACCGGAAAAGGCGCCTGGCCGACGCACGACTTGAAAGGCAATCGAAGCGATTGGCTGCGGGAAAAATCTCAAGGAGGACTCAACATGCTGAAAAATATGAAAATCGGTCTGCGGCTTGGATTAGGCTTCGGGATGGTTCTTTTCATGCTTTTGGTCGGTAGCGTGTTCTCCTATTTCCAGATCGATACGCTGGCGGATCAAACCACCCAATTGTACAACCATCCCTATATGGTCAACAACGCGTTACGCAACGCAGAACTCAACATCATCAAGATCAATCGCAGCATGAAGGATGTGGCCTTGGCCAAAACGCCAGCCGACATCGACAAGGCCGCCGGGCTCGTCGATCAATACGACAAGGATGCCCTCAAATCGCTGGAGACCGTCAAGGATCGCTTTCAGGGCGACAAGGCGCTGATCGACAGCATCGTGACCCTTCTGACCAAATGGGGACCGATCCGCCAGGAAGTTATCGCCTTGAAACGGGCAAACCAAGGCGACCAGGCTGCCGAAATCGTCAAACTCAAGGGGGGTCCCATGGTGACGGCGATCACCAAGGAGATGGACGGCCTGGGTGTCATGGTCAGCACCAGCGCAGTCACCTTCATGGATAACGCCGCGTCGGCCAGAAAACGGGTGACTGTTATGATCTCAGCGGTCACGCTCCTTGCGCTGCTTTTGGGCGGGGGGCTTGCCTATATCATTTCTCGCAGCATTACCCGCCCGCTTGCCGGCGCGGTCGTCGTCATCAATACGCTGGCGGACGGCGACCTGACGGTAAAAGTCGACGTCGCCTCGCAGGATGAGATCGGCCAGTTTATGGCGGCAATGGGAAACATGATACGCAACCTGCGCGACATGATTTCCCAGACTGCGAACATTTCTACGAATATCGCTTCGGCGTCGAACCAACTCCATGCCAGCTCGAAACTCATAGCCGCAGGCGCCGAAGAGGTCGCGCTCCAGGCCGACACCGTGGCTGCGGCCAGCGAGGAGATGTCCAGCACCTTCGGCGACATCGCGCGCAACTGCGCAGCGGCGGCCACGGCGTCGCAGCGCAGCATCACATCCGCCCATATCGGCGCGGATGTGGTCCAGGAGGCGATAAGCGGCATGAATATCATAGCCGACCTGGTACGCCAATCGGCTCAGACCGTGGAGGCCCTCGGTACCCGCTCCGAGCAGATCGGAAACATCGTCGGCACCATCGAGGACATCGCCGACCAGACCAACCTCCTGGCGCTCAACGCAGCCATCGAGGCAGCTCGCGCAGGCGAACAGGGGCGCGGTTTCGCAGTTGTCGCCGACGAAGTGCGGGCGCTGGCCGAACGAACCACCACGGCGACCAGGGAGATCGGCGAGATGATCAAATCGGTTCAGAAGGAGACCGGGCAAGCCGTGCGGTCCATGGATGAAGGGGTGCAGCAAGTAGACAAAGGCACGGAATCGTCAAGGAAGTCCAGCGAGGCCCTCGCAGAGATCCTGGACCGGATCAGCGAGGTTTCCGTGCAAATAAGCCAGATCTCCTCGGCCGCCAACCAGCAGACCGCAACCACGGGAGAGGTGTCAGCGCACATCCACCAGATTACGGGGACGGTGACTCAGGCCGCACGCGGAGCGGAAGAGACCTCTTCCGCCGCCGCCCAGCTTGCCGGCCAAGCGGAGCAGCTACAGAACCTGATCGGAAGGTTCAAGCTTGTCTGAGAGAAGCCGAAGAGCCGGAGGGTGGTGCCTGCCTTACGAGGACCTTGAATTGAATCGATGCCAGTGTTGCTAGCACATGGTTTCTGCCTGAGGGTTGATAAGAGGTGTGGGAGATCGGTCGGCTAGGCAAGTTGCATGATCTGGTTCAGGCGCGCGCATACATCGGAAAACAACTGATCGGATAGCCTCTTGAGGCTGTGTGGAGAGGCCTTTCGGATCCGCCAGTCGAACGATTTCGGCTGGTGACAAAGTACCTAGCGTCGTAAGCCTTCGAGTCCATGGTCCCAAGAGGGGCAAACCCGACATTTCATTTGCAAGCGCAATGTCCCGTGTCCAGGTTTGCCCCTCCGGCTACTTCCAGGTTTGCCCCTCCAGGTACTTCCCTTTCTCCGGGAAGGATTCGAACGCCAAAACAGGTATTCGTCCCGTGTGAAAGAGGCCCCAAATGGTCTTGGGGCGCCTTCACGGGCAAGCTAGGCGAGCTTGAACTGTCCCACGATCCTGCGCAGTTCGGCGGCGTGCATGGAGAGTTCGGCGGCAGCCGACGAGGCCTCCTGCGAGCCTTGGGAGGTCTGCGCCACCACGCTGGTGATCTGCAGCATGTTACTGCTGATCTCGGAAGTGGTGGCGGTCTGCTCCTCGGCTGCGCTGGCGATCTGATGGATCTGGGTGGTGACCGCGTTGATCTGATCCAGAATGTTTTCCAGCGCCTTCCCCGACCCGGCCGCCTTTTCGCGCCCGCGGGCAACTTCGCTTACTCCCTCCTCCATGGCCACCACCGCGCCTTTGGTCTCCTGCTGAATCATCCGGATCATGCCGCCGATCTCTTTGGTCGCCCGGGTAGTGCGCTCGGCGAGGGCGCGCACCTCGTCGGCCACCACCGCGAAACCGCGCCCCTGCTCGCCGGCGCGGGCGGCTTCGATGGCGGCGTTCAGCGCCAGCAGATTGGTCTGGTCGGCGATGTCCTCGATGGTGCCGACGATGGCGCCGATCTGATCCGAGCGAGCCCCCAGGTTTTCCACCGCCTTGGCGGAATGGGTGACGCGCTCGGCGATGCTGGTCATCACGGCGATGGTCTCCTCGACCACGCGCGCGCCGGTGATCGCCGCACCGGTTGCCTGTTGCGCCCCTTCCGCGGCGTACTGGCAGTTGGTGGCGATTTCGCCGGAGGTGGTCGAGATCTCCTCGCCGGCCGTCGCCACGGTGCCGATCTGGATGGAGACGTCCTCGACGCCGGTCGACATCCGTCTGGCGGTGTTGGAGAGCTGCGCCGAATCGCCGGCCACCTTGGCGGTGGTCTGGGCGATGGTGCCGATGATCCCCTGCAGCTTGTGAACGAAGGTGTTGAACTGGCGGCAGGCTTCGCCCACCTCGTCCCTGCCGTTGTCCGGCAGCCGCTTGGTGAGATCCCCCTCGCCGTGGGCTATGTCCCGCAGCATCTCGGTCATGGCGTTGATCGGCTTGATGATGATGCGCGACAGCGTCATGGTCACCACGGCGACCACCAGCGCGATCACCAAAACCACCGCCAGCAGGGTTACAATCCGGCTTCTAAAGAAATCGAATCCGGCAAGGGTGCTCTTTTCCGTCAGTTGATCCAGCTCCTTGCGCATGTTGAAGTTCAGCTTGTCGATTTCCTTGGTGAGCGCCACGATCGTGTCGCTGTTTGCCAGGTACTCGGTAACCAGCTCCCGGATGCGCAAGACCGCCTGCTTGGCTTGGGTGGTGGTCGGGCCGAATGGCGTGCCGGCCAGGCGTTTCTCGTCGATAGTGACGTTGGCGATCGCCTTATCCAAAAAGCTCAGCATCTCATCCCGCTTGGCCGGATTCTCCTTCATCTGCAGAAAATTGAAGGCGATGCTGTGATTGGTTCCGCTGTTGACCGACGCGCCGGCGATCACCATGCGCTCCAGGCGCGACACCGAGCGCTCCTGGGCCGGGTCCGCCAATTTCAGGCTCATCGCCGTGATGTAGCGATCGGAGATATCGACCGAGAGCCTGGTCAGCTGCAGCAGTTCCTTTTCCAGCTCCTGGTTTCTTTGGAACAGTTTGGCCGCACCTTGCAGCACCTGCACCACCTGTTTGAGATTGGCCGAGAGCGCGCCGCTGATGTCGCCGGGCGACTTCTCGATGGCGGTTATTTGCTCGCTGAGACCGGCTTCGAGCTTTTTGTAGTCGCCGCGGCCGTGCAGAAAAACGCCCATGTCCACCGCGATGGCCTGCAGCCTGCTGACCGCTTTGCCCAACTCCTGAGCGCGCCCGCGCTCCGCTCGAATCGAATATTCGCTGGTGATGAAAAAGTAGGCGAGAATGAGCAGCAGCACCCCCTGCAACAGCACAGGTATTTTGAGTTTGGTGGCGATGCTGGAGAAGGAAAAGCTCATGGTTGCCTCCCGGCTGAAAAGAGATAAGAAACACGCGTGGTCGCAGGCTAAATTCCGAACGCGGCACGCCTGACGAAGGACCTGCGCCCCTCGCAGAAAATAAATAACATCGTTTGTAAAAACAACCGTATGCGGCGTGACCACCATACGTTGACAAGCTTATTCTCTGGATGAATAGGCAGGATATATGCCGAACATCGTTTTATTGTAGCTAAATAATTACCAAAGAGATGTCAGTAGCAGTAAATCAAACGGTTAGTCGTTTCGGGTTGGAGCGCCTTGGCGTCCGTGAAGTTTCCTTGCGGCCCGGCCACCCGGCGGGGCCGCATCGGGATTGATCATTTCATAAAAAAAAGCGACCGCCCGTGGGGATCGTTTTTGATTATTTGATGAAATATAAAAAGCCCGCGTCCCGGATCGCGAGCCTATCCGCGTTTTTACCTACATGTCGACGCCGGGAAAAGAGCGCGACAAGTTAGTGCTTTTTTATTGCAAATAATCTATAACAGCGTGGGTGCGCCGCTCTCACGACGGCATCTGCCCAATCGAGTGCTGAACGAACGAAAGATGCGGGAAGGTGCTTCTGATGGAGGCGATAGTCGAGCTTGTCTTCATGCTGGTAGGGATGCTTGCTGAATGCCTGGTTGAGATACTGTCGCAGGCGGCCTTTGAAGTGTTGGCGGAAGTGGGAGTGCGTTGCCTGTCAGAGCCCGGGCGCCTCACCGCCTTGGACTGACCAGTTCAACACCGTCAACAAGGCCGAACTCATTTAATAGGCGGTGGATATATGGTTTCCATGCTTTCCTCGAAATTGCGGCGCATGGCGCTGGTGACGATTGCCCTGCTGTGCCTGGCGCCGGCGCCGGTTCGGGCCGAAAACTGGTCCCCCTCGGATCTTTCCTCCGGTTGGCCCCGCTTTCTCGTCGGGATGGCGGGATGCGTGGCGGCCCACGAGTCCGGGCATGCGCTGGTCGCCTTGTCGAGCGGCTATTCGGTCGGCCATGCCGGCCCTTCGCTTACCTATCAGCCTGCCTTTCGTTCTCGTTCGGATCAGTTGCGCGTCGCCTCGGCGGGATTTCAAACGCAGTGGCTGGCCTCGGAGATCGCGTTCGCCACCATGGACAAGGGGGGGAACCTGGCGGCGGGGTTCGTCGCGGGACATCTGGCCACCTCGCTCGCCTACCTGGTCGTGCTCAAGAACCAGCCGAGAGGCGACACCGTCGGCATGGCCCATGCCAGCGGTCTCTCCGTCAATCAGGTTGCCTCCATCCTGGCCTTGCCCGCCCTGCTCGACGGCTGGCGGCTCTTCGGCCGCGACGTGCCGCGCTGGGTGCCCGCCCTTTCCCTGGCCCTGAAAGGAACGGAAATCTCGGCGGCTTGGGCGTTTTGATGGATATTTAATTGACTACCGCAGGCTGCCGTCATAATCTGTGTTGTTGCCCAAAAAATACCGTTCCACAGCAAGCGCGGAAGGAATACTTAATGGAAATTGTAATACTGCTGTTTGTTCTCGTTGGTGGATCTATTGCCTTTTCCGCCTGGAAAAAAAGTAAGCTGACCGACACCCCCCAATCTGCCGACAGTCACAGCGACTCTGTTGCTGCCAGCTCTATTCGTAAGTGCCTCACCTGCGGCTACCAAGGCGAAATGAAAACCTGGATTGCGAATTTTACGGCCCCGAAGGTTATTCTCGTTGCCGGTTTCCTGCTGGGCTACCTCCCCGGGATTGTCTTTCTGGCCTTCTATTGGGGAAAATGCAAGTGTCCGGGTTGCGGGGCGATCGGCAAGAACAAAGCTGTGAAGGACATCTCGATCTGACTGGAGCTGACCGGCATGAGGCACGTCAGAACCTTCAAAGGACGAAGCTACACCTTCGACAATTTGAAAACCCTGCTGGCCAAAGCCTCGCCGCTGCGCTCGGCGGACATGCTGGCAGGCATCGCCGCGGAGTCGGAAGAGGAGCGAGCCGTGGCCCAATGGCTGCTGGCGGAGCTCCCTTTGACCGCCTTTCTCGCCGAACCGTTGATCCCGCCGGAGCACGACGAGGTCAGCAGGCTCATCCTTGACTCTCACGACTCGGCCGCCTTTGCCCCCATATCGTCCTTGACGGTGGGAGCGTTGCGCGAATGGCTGTTAAGCGACGCCACCTCCGATGCGGAGATCGCCTCGATTCGCCGCGGACTTACTCCGGAAATGGCCGCGGCGGCGTCGAAGATCATGCGCAACCAGGATCTGATCGCCGCGGCCAAACGCTGCACCGTTACCACCCGCTTTCGCAATACCATCGGCCTTGCCGGTCGGCTCTCGACTCGCCTGCAACCAAATCATCCCACCGACGATCTCCGCGGCATCGCCGCCAGCGTGCTGGACGGGCTGCTCTACGGCAGCGGCGACGCGGTCATCGGCGTCAATCCCGCGACGGACAACCTGGAAAACGCGGCAGCGCTGTTGCACCTGCTGGACGACATCATCCGCACCCACGAAATCCCCACCCAGTCCTGCGTGCTGACCCACGTCACCACCACCCTGGAACTGATGCGCCGCGGCGCGCCGGTGGACCTGGTGTTCCAATCGATCGCCGGGACCGAGGCCGCCAACCGGAGTTTCGGCGTCAACCTCTCCCTATTGGCCGAGGCCCGCGATGCCGCCCTTTCCCTTGGGCGCGGCACCCTGGGCGACAACGTGATGTATTTCGAAACCGGGCAGGGGAGCGCGTTGTCGGCCAACGCCCATCACGGCATCGACGCCCAGACCTGCGAAGCGCGCGCCTATGCCGTCGCCCGCGCCTTTTCCCCGCTGCTGGTCAATACGGTAGTGGGCTTTATCGGGCCGGAATACCTGTACGACGGCAAACAGATCATTCGCGCCGGCCTGGAGGATCACTTCTGCGGCAAACTGCTCGGCCTCCCCATGGGATGCGACATCTGCTACACCAACCACGCCGAGGCCGACCAAAACGACATGGACACCCTGCTCACCCTGCTCGGCGTGGCCGGTTGCAACTACATCATGGGAGTGCCGGGGGCCGACGACGTCATGCTCGCCTACCAAAGCACCTCGTTCCACGACGCACTCTATCTGCGCCGCGTGCTGGGGCTTCGGCCGGCGCCCGAGTTCGAGCAGTGGCTAAACCGCATGGGGATCTTCGACGGGGGCAACGCATTGGGGAAAGGCGTCCCTTCGCCGCGCCTGCTGGGCGCCATCGACAAGCTGGCCCGGGAGGCGATATGAGCGATTCCTGGCTAGCCCTGCGCCGCTTTACCCAGGCGCGCATTGCCCTCGGGCGGGCCGGACACGCCCTGCCGACCACCGCGGTGCTCGAATTTCAGCTCGCTCACGCTCAGGCGAGGGACGCGGTCCACGCGCCTTGGGATATCGATCTCTTCGCCGAAAGGGTGCGGAGTCTGGGCGAGGAGGTGCTGATCCTGGAGACGCCGGTGGCCAGTCGCAGTGAGTATCTGCGCCGCCCCGACCTGGGCCGGATGCTCACCGAGGCGGCGCGGGCCCGGTTGCGGCAGGTCCAAGCCGATCCGGCCGACGTCGCGCTGATCGTCAGCAACGGCCTTTCCTCGACCGCCGTCGAGCGCCATGGCCTGCCGCTGTTGCAGGCGATCGTGCGCGGCTACCGGGCGCGTGGGATCGGCATCGCCCCGATCTGCCTGGTCGCCAACGGGCGTGTCGCGCTCTGCGACGAGATCGGCAGCACTCTCGCCGCGCGACTGGCGGTGATCGTCGTTGGCGAACGGCCGGGGCTGAGCGCCGCCGACAGTCTCGGCATTTATCTGACCTATGGGCCGCGGCAAGGGAACAGCGACGCGGAAAGAAACTGCATCTCCAACATCCGCGAACCGGATGGCTTGAGCTATCAGGCTGCCGCAGCCAAGCTGAGCTACCTGACTGCTGAAGCCATCAGGCGCGGCGTTTCCGGGGTGGCGCTAAAGGATGAGACGGGTGGGTTGTTGAGCGAGGGGGAGCATGGAGAGGGCGGTCTTCTAGGCGATCTCTGAGACGACCCTCCAGGGACGACCTCTGCAAGGTCGCGGTTGTTCAGGGTTCGTCCTGCGCCGCCTTGACGCCGGATCGGATTATCTCCGTGGCCTCTTGCGGCTTCATTTTGGCGATTCTCTCCGGGCTGTAGCCCAAGTCGTGAAGGTCTTTCTCGTCTTGCCGGGTGATCATGAATTTAACGCTTGCCGTTGTTGCGCCACCCTCGATCGCGGGTTTACAGCCTTCGTCGGCAGGAGAGCTGAAAATGCCCTGAAGGATAGAGAGAGCGCCGGGGTTGAAAATTATGGCTTTTTCATCGTTGGTAACTTTGCTGGCCATTGTGCGCATCCTTAAATAACCGTCGATAGTTCCGCAGGACATGCTGCTAAGAAAATTACCACACCACGAGCATCAAAGGCAACCCTGAACGGCGCCGGCCAGTATCGGCGGACTTTCCCAGCCGACCAACAGCTCCAACAGCTGCCTTCATCAGGGCAAATCATGGCAGCATGCACATGTTTGAGGCACCATCCCGGAACGCGGGAGATCTCCCCTTTGCTAAGCAACGGGAATCACAGCGGAATACTCGCGCATACATTTGGCACATACCGTGTAAAAGGAGGTTATCTGGAAGGCTCAGAAAAACTGTGCAGCGGGGACGTTCTGCACGCGGAGGTGTGCCATGAAACTGATAGAAGCCGTCATAAATCGATTCAAGCTGGAAGAGGTGCGATGCGTACTGGATGAAATCGGCGTCGAGGAGTTCATGGAAAGCGACGTCATTTCCCACAGCCGCCAGCAGGGGCAGGTAATGGTCTTTCGCGGCGCCAAGTTCGTGGCCAATCTCGTGGAGAAGGTGAAACTGGAGGTCATCGCGGCCGACGATTCCGCGGGAAGGATCGTCGAAGCTATCCGCTCCATTGCCAGGACCGGGTGCAAGGAAGATTGCCGGATCGAAATACGTCCTTATCTTGAGGCAGTCTGAGACAGTGCCCCCCGACCGATGGTGAATCGGGTTCTGCCCGTCAGTGTGATGCTGCGCAGCATTTGCCTGTGACTCCCACTGCATGCTGCATGAGCCCCGTACAGATAATCGCGCCAACACTATTGGCGCACAAATCTTTTTGTGCCAATAGTGTTGGCGCGATCCCTGCCCTGAATTCCACCAGGGGCCGCGTCCGTTTACGGCAGACTCCATGCCGCCTCTTTCGGCAGTCCTAACTTCAGCAGGTTCTTCTCTCTGGTGCGCGGCCTTCCACTGTCGCCACAGGATGCAGCGCAACTTCCGCCGTAACCAGCCCTCTAACTCTTCGAAGATTCCTTTAGCTTCGGCATGTCTGAAGCAGTTCATCCCCCCCACCGTTTTGGTTGAATCCACAGCATCCTCGTACCGTCGCTGTCCTTTTGTATTTCTACTCGGCTCATTCCTGTAACCGCCTGACGATCGGAAGCCTTGTTTATTTCGGGATTGTTCCGACAAAGCGCGCTCGCGGCCGCATCAGTGTTCCCGACAGTCGCTGTTCCTGTACGTGAGCAAGCCAGCCCGCGGTACGCGCGAGGACGAACAAGGCGCCGGGAATTTGCTTGGGGAGCCCCATGGCCTGAGTCAACATGACGACGGCTATTTCATGGCGCGGAAACAGGTTGTGCTGCTGCGCCATCTCCTGGACGAAATCATAGGCTGCCGCCAACTGGCGGGTTTGCTTGCCGCGCCGGTGCACAATTTCCAACAAATACTTGGCGCGCGGGTCGCCGTCCCGATAAAGCGGATGCACAAAGCCCGGTACCGCCGCGCCGCGTTCCCGCAGTTCCATCGCGCGCTTTAGAAGGGCGAATTTCGTGCTCTCGCCGGCGAGAAACTCGTAGACGCGAGCGTAGAGCCGCCCGACCTCGACGCCGGAACTGGCACAGATGGCCGATGCGATACAGCTGTGCAGCGTCGAACCACTGGACGCCGACACGCGCGCCGAAAGCGTACCCGGCGACAGTTCGTGGTCGGCCAAAAGCGTTAACATCGACTCGATGGCCTCGTGGTTTTCACTCGACGTTTCCACTGAAAGAGCCTGCATCAAGCCCTGCGTGACGGTCTGGCCACTTTGCATCGGAACATAACGCTTGCGTGCGGTTGCCAAGCCAAAGCAGCCGACCAGAGTCTGTATGATCTGGCGGCCGGCATCAAGCGTGCGCCCGCTGCGCACCCGCTCGGCTATAGATCCGCGGCACACCCCCAACTGCAGCGTCACGAGGGCGAATACCTCCAGTATTTGATCGCTCCCCTGGAGCGACGCCAGCGAGTTGGTCAGTTGGTTCAATTCAGCCCACGGCTTGGTCACCGGCCATTGGGGCGCGGTCATATCATCCCACATGCCGGTCCACAGCAACTCCGCCACGGATTCGAATGACGCCCGCATCCGCGCCAGGTCGACCGCCAGCCGGCCGCGGTAGCGCGGTCCTTCCGGGGTGATTTCCGTGATCGATGTGGGAATGATGGGTTCACCCCAGTTCATCGCGGCCGCGGCCACGGCGCCATGGCCCGCACGCGCCTGCGACCGCGACTGCACGCGCTGCAAGTCGGCGCGCGAGTAGAGCCGATTCTTGCGACCGGGTTGAGGGATGCTCCCTATCCAACCTCGACTCACATACGCGTAGAGCGTTTGCCGGCGGACGCCGAGTATCTCCATCGCCTCAGCGGCGGTGGCGTAGGCCTTGAGCAGGGGGTTTTCAGAATCATCCATTGGTCTCACCTTAGTACCTGGTTGCCCCCCGGCGTTGGAGACTCAGGTTGATTGTGTGTTACAGCTCATCAACGTGACATATTGCACTGTCGTAGCCTCTAATGCAAGCGGATTTAGACACTGAGGTTGTATTTAAAAAGTTCATATTGATTTTACATTCAATCTTGATCAATTCGAAATACTGAAATATAGTCCGCCCCGGATGCAAGCGGACGGTGATCGCGGTTCCATGCCTTTCATGCGACGAGCCGGAGCGCCCCCCCGGGCCATCGCCCCGGCGCAAACGGCTTCGCATGCGAAGCGGGTCGAGAGTTCACTTCAACAAGGAGACATCATCATGGCCCGCAGCGGCGTTGTTTTCGTGGCATCGGACTTCATTCTCGACCATGTGCTGGACGAAATCAGCGGGCATCTCCGCGAAGCCGGCTACGAGGTGATCCAGGGGCCAAGGCAAGTGCCGCCGATCAAGACCGAATTCGCCAGGGAGGAGTGGCAAAGATACTTTGGCCGGACCGACGTGATCGTCACCACGACTCGGTCGATCCTGCCGAGAGAGCTGCTTGCCGCAGCGCCTCGTTTACGCGGCGTCGTCTTCCCTACCATCGGCACCGAATCGATCGATCTGCAGGCGGCCAACGAGCTGGGCATTCCGATCGGTCATGGACCGACGCCCGAGAACTTCAATTCGATGGCCGAATCGACGGTCCTTTTGATGCTTGCTCTGATGTACGACCTGCATGGAACCGAGCGCGTGCTCCGCGAAAACGCGCCGCGCCCGACGGCAATGAAGGCGCATCTGCTCATGGGCAAAACGGTGGGGCTGATCGGCTGCGGGCGGATCGCCAGGGGGGTCGCGCAAAGACTCGCCGGATGGGGGGTGAAGGTGGTCGCCTTTGATCCGTACCTGCCGGGCGAGCAGGTTCCGGCGAGCGTGGAACTCGTCGCCATGGAGACGCTGCTGGCGACGAGCGACATCGTCAGTCTGCACGCGACGCTCACGCCCGGGACACGGCAGATGATCGGAGCGGACCAATTTGCCTTGATGAAGAGGAACGCCTTTTTTGTGAACACCGCCCGCGGGGGGATGGTCGATGAGCAGGCGCTCTGCCACGCGCTGCAGACGCGCCGCATCGCCGGCGCCGCGCTGGACGCTTTCGAGCAAGAACCGCTCCCCGGGGACCATCCTCTCAGAATGTTGGATAACGTGATCCTGACGCCGCACATGGTCGGTCACACGCAGGAGATCTTTGATGCGATGCCCCCCACGGCGCTGGAAAATATTTCGCGCCTGATGGAGGGAGAGGCGCCGCTTTATTGCCTCAACCCGGCGGCGCTGCCGACTTGGCGCAGCCGGCTGGACGCCTTTGCCGGCTCGGCGTGACGCACGGCGCCGATTTTTGCCCGCGGAGGGTGCGACACCATTGCGAATGAAGACCAACCGTACAACAACGAACTGGAGTCAACCATGAATCAACCCAATTCTTCCCTAATCCGGCGCGACGTTCCCGCCCCCTCCAAAAAGAGCGACGAAGTCTGGGGCAGCGACTCAATTGCGGCGATGCTGCGCGCCCTGGAAATTCCTTACGTCCTGCTCACTCCCGGCGCCAGCTTTCGCGGGCTGCACGACAGCCTGGTGAACTACCTCGGCAATGAACGACCGCAGATGCTCGTCGTATTGCACGAGGAGCACGCGGTCGCCATCGCCCACGGGTACACGAAGGTAACCGGCAAACCGCTGGGCGCGATCGTGCACAGCAACGTCGGCTTGATGCATGCGTCGATGGCGATCTTCAACGCCTGGGCGGATCGGATCCCGGTGCTGGTGATGGGAGCCACCGGCCCCGTGGATGCCGCCAAGCGCAGGCCGTGGATCGATTGGATACACACGACGCAGGATCAGGCGGCGCTGGTACGCAATTTCATCAAGTGGGACGCGCAGCCGGCGTCGGTGCCGGCCGCTCACGAGGCCCTGCTGCGGGCCAACCAGATCGCCTGCACCGCGCCCAAGGGGCCGGTTTACGTCTGTTTCGACGTGGCCGTGCAGGAAGCCAAATTAAGCGAATTGCCGGAGCTGCCCGACCCGCAACGGTTTCTGCCGGCGGCGCCTGCGCGCCCCGCGCAGGAGCTGATCGAAAAGGCAGCCGCATGGCTGTCGAACGCGAAGCGCCCCGTCATCCTGATGGGCCGCGTCTCGCGCGACGAACGGGCATGGCAACAGCGCGTAGCCTTGGCCGAAGCGCTGGGAGCCGAAGTGTTGACCGACCTGAAGGTAGGCGCGGCGTTCCCGACCGATCACCATTTACACGCAGCCGCGCCCGGACTGTTCCTGTCCCCGACCTCGACCTCGGTTCTGAAGGGCGCCGACGTCGTCTTGAGCCTCGACTGGGTCGATCTCGCTGGAACGCTCAAACAGGCCTGGGGGAGCCAGCCGGTGGGAAGTCGCGTGATCCAGGTATCGGTGGACCAGTACGGTCACAACGGGTGGTCGATGGACCATCAGGGATTGCCGCCGATCGATCTGTACCTGATGTCGGAACCGGAGCCGACGGTCGAATTGTTGTGCCGTGCGATCAAGCCGCGCGCGCCGCGGGCACCCTCGGCGGCGACCGAGCGCACGGTGACGGCCGCCACCAAGGGCACGATCAGCGTATCGATGATGGCCGGCGCCCTCAAACGCGGCACCGCCGGATCCGACGTATGCCTGATACGCCTGCCGCTTGGCTGGGGGGGCGAGATGTGGGACTTCAAGCATCCGCTGGATTATCTCGGCTACGACGGCGGCGGCGGCATCGGCTCGGGACCGGGCATGGCGGTCGGAGCCGCCCTGGCGCTCAAGGGGACCGACCGGCTGCCGGTGGCGGTGCTGGGCGACGGCGACTACCTGATGGGCGTCAGCGCGCTCTGGACCGCCGCCAATGCCGGGGTGCCGTTGCTGGTGGTCGTGTGCAACAACCGCTCGTTCTTCAATGATGAAATACACCAGGAGCGCGTGGCGATCGACCGCAGCCGGCCGGTGGAGAATCGCTGGATCGGCCAGCGCATCGCGGATCCGGATCTGGACTTGGCGACCATCGCGCGCGGCCATGGGCTGACGGGGATCGGGCCGATCGAGCGTCCCGAGCAACTCGACGAAGCGCTCGCCGAGGCGGTCAAATTGGCGAGGGGCGGCAGGAGTGTGGTGGTTGACGTGCGCGTCACACCCGGCTACAGCCCGTCGATGTCAACGGGGATGACCCGCCCGCATGACGAATGACTCAGACAGGAGACTTGCGATGAAACAACAAAGCTCAAGCGTGGTGGCCGATGACACCGAACAAGATCTGTCCGGACGCGTGCCGGGCGTCCTGCCGACCTCTAGCGGCCTCTACTGGGGCGGGCTCTGGCACACCCCCGGGGAGGCGGGGCGCATTCGAAGCAGCAATCCGTCCACGGGAGAACCATTGGCCGAGGTGCTTGTCGCGGGAAACGCGGAAGTCGACGCGGCGGTGCAGTCGGCCAAGGCAGCCGCGCCCGCCTGGGCCAGGACGCCGCCGATGGATCGCGCGCGATGCCTACGCGAGGCCGCGACCCGTATCCGGGCGCACGCCGGGGAACTCGCGCTGATCGATGCCGCCGATTGCGGCAACCCGGTCAAAGCGATGATGTTCGATGCCGAGATCGCGGCAACCCAGCTCGAGTATTTCTCCGGCCTGGTGCTGGAGATCAAGGGTGAGACCATCCCGACCGCCAACGGTTCGCTCAACTACACGGTGCGCGAGCCGCTGGGCGTGGTGGCGCGCATTTTCCCGTTCAACCATCCCTTCATGTTCGCCGCCGGCAAGATCGCGGCACCCCTGGCGGCCGGCAACTGCGTGGTGATCAAACCGCCGGAACAAGCGCCGCTGTCGACGGTGCGTCTCATGGAACTTCTGCACGGCGTCTTTCCCGCCGGCGTGCTGAACTGCGTCACCGGGGGACGCGAGACCGGCGCGGCACTGGCTTCCCATCCCGACGTCGGGGCGGTCGCGTTGATCGGCAGCGTGCCGGCCGGCAAGGCCGTCCTGCATGCGGCGGCGGACACCTTGAAACATACCTTGCTGGAACTGGGTGGTAAGAACGCCATGATCATCTACCCCGACGCCGACTTCGAGAAGGCGGTCGGCGGAGCGGTGCGCGGCATGAATTTCACCTGGTGCGGGCAGTCGTGCGGCTCGACCAGTCGTCTCTTCGTCCATGAGTCGATCCATGACCGTTTTGTCGAGGCGCTGGCCGCGCGCGTGCAGGCGACCCATACGCCCGGCATCGCGACCGACCTGCGCACGACCATGGGCGCCCTGGTGAGCCGGGCCCAATACGACCGGACCATGCAGTATATCGAGTCGGCGCAGCGCGAGGGCGCGACCCTGGTCTGCGGCGGAAAACATCCGGCCGACGCCCGGCTGGCACGCGGACTGTTCATCGAGCCGACCGTCTTTGCCGACGTCACCCCCGGCATGACCTTGGCGCGCGAGGAAATCTTCGGTCCGGTATTGTCCGTGTTGCGCTGGAGGGACGAAGACGAGCTGTTCGCTGCGGTTAACGGTGTCGAATTCGGTCTCACCGGATCGATTTGGACGCGGGATCTGGTCACGGCGCACCGCGCAGCCTCTCGCGTCGAGGCGGGCTACATCTGGATCAACGACTCTTCGGCGCACACCACGGGGGCGCCGTTTGGCGGATACAAGCAGTCCGGCAAGGGTCGCGAGGAGTCGAAGGAAGAGCTTTTCGAGTTTACCCAGATCAAAAACGTGAACGTCTCGCTGGCCGATTGATCCGACGACGGGCGTTTCTTTGCAGCGGGCCCTGAGGCTATTTGGGCGATAACGACATCAACGGGGGAGAGATGAGGACGATTCAGGTAAACGACTTGATTGACAGAAGTAAATTTAACTCGTTTTTTTTTAGGGACATTTTTGATCTGCCTGTTCACGCGAACCTTGGACGGCTATGAAATCAACATGTTCAGCGTCATCATTCCCGGCATGCTCAAAGAGGGCAAGCTCTCTCCCCTGCAAATGGGCTTCCTGGCAAGTTGCAGCATGTACGGCATGATATTCGGCTCTATCGGGTTCGGAATGCTCGCCGACAAGATAGGGCGCAAGCACTCCATCGCGATGTGCATCTTCCTGTTTTCCTTCTTCTCGGGCATGTGCGCTTTCACGGATTCCTTCCCCGTATTCGTCACCTATCGCTTCTTGTCGGGAGTGGGCATGGCCGGACTGCTGCCGGTTTTGACCAGCCAGCTCTCCGAGTACTCCCCTTTGAAGATCAGAGCGACCTTGGTCAGTTCCGGCATTCTGGGCCAGGCCTTCGGCGCCCAGCTAAGCGCGGGCGTCGCGATGCTTTTGTTGAGTTATCTCGGGCTTCACTGGAAGAGCATGTTCTACGT
The DNA here is from genome assembly GCA_903925075.1 of uncultured Geobacter sp. Taxonomy (GTDB): domain Bacteria; phylum Desulfobacterota; class Desulfuromonadia; order Geobacterales; family Geobacteraceae; genus Geomonas. The sequence goes on along the minus strand of CAIYDQ010000198.1, from coordinate 3,401 downwards.
GGGATTTTCCCCGTTGCTGTTGATCCCGTTTATATATCTCTATATGAGCGACTCCATCACCTACTACATCAAGAAGGGGGACAAGGCAAGCATCGCCAAAACGCTGGCCAAGGCCGATCCGGAATACGTCCCCGCCGCCGACGACGAGTACCAAGTCCGGACCTTTCCGGGCAAAAAGGCGTCTTTCGGCAGTTTATTCAGACACGGGATGGCTTCCACGACGCTGATACTATGGGCGTTGATATTCATTGATCTCTTTATCATCTTCGGCCTCTCGACCTGGCTCCCCAAGATGCTCATGGGACAGGGTTATTCCTTCAAATCCAGCCTCGTGCTTACCTGGGTCTGGTTCCTGGGACCGCTGGTAGGCGTTCCGACCCTGGGGTATGTCGCCGACAGGTTCGGGTACAAACCCGCCCTGATCGGCTGCTACATCTTCGGCGCCATCGTCTTCACCATAATCAGCACTTCGCCCGGCTTTTACTTCCTGATGGGGATGGCCTTCCTGGGCGGTGCGGTCGTACACGGGACCCAAGGGGTGGCAAGCTCGTATGTATGCTCCTGCTATCCGGTGGCGATACGCTCCACGGCAATGGGGTGGGCTTCCGGCCTCGGGCGCCTGGGCGCCTCTATCGGAGCGGGGTTGGGGGGCGTACTCATAGCCTATCACTTCACTTTTCAGCAAATCATCCTGGTCTGGGGAGTGGCCGCGCTCTGCGGCGCGGGGTTAACCTACTTAAGCAGGGATTATTCGAAAATCCCTTTCGACACCCTTGAATCCGCCAAGGGCGCGGTTATTGACGATCCTGCCGACGCTTATTAGGAAAGGAGCTGATGGAGGCGATCGGTACCCTCCTCGCCCGTGCCGACCGCGCCCCCATTGGAACGAGCATGGAAAACAGCCGAAGATGAGTCATGGCCGCAAAAACGCCTTCCTGCCGCTGGTCGCGACCTTGGGCGTACAAGCCCTCGTATCCATGGCCTCGACCACGGTGCCGGTGTTTGCGCCGGTCGCCGCCAAGCAGATGGGCATTGATACGACCTACCTGGGGGGATATGTCGCCCTGATCTACATAGGAGGCATGTTTTCCAGCTTGATGAGCGGAGACATCATCATCCGCTATGGAGCTGTCAGGGTAAGCCAGGGGAGCTTACTCCTCTGCGCCCTGGGGATCGCCCTGACCGCGATCGGCACCGTCCCCCTCATGGTGCTGAGTGCCATTTTGATCGGCTTCGGGTACGGACCGGTGACACCGGCGAGCTCGCATGTTTTGATAAAGACCACGCCTCCCCACCGGTTGTCGCTGATGTTTTCCCTGAAACAGACCGGAGTTCCCATGGGCGGGGCGCTTTCCGGCGTCATGATCCCCGTGCTGGTTATCTACTGTGGCTGGAGAAACGCGGCGCTCACGGTGGGAGCGCTGAACCTGGTCATGGCCCTGTTGTCGGAAGCGGTGCGAAAGACCATCGACGACGATCGGGAGCCGCACCGTAAGATCCACCTGTCCGGCGTCGCACCCTTCAAGCTGGTGTCGCAGGATCCGCAGATAAGAAGGATCACCGTTCTTTCCTTCCTTTTTGCCATGCTGCAGGCATGTCTCACCACCTACATGGTGACCTACCTGACCAAAACCCTCGGGTTTTCACTGCTGCGCGCCGGCCTCGCCTTAACGGTGTCGCAGGCGGCGGGCATCTGTGGCCGCATCATCTGGGGGATTGTGGCCGATCGTTATGTCCAGCCACGGAAACTTTTGAACGCCTTGGGGATACTCATGGCGGTATGTGCAGCCGCCACCAGCATGTTCAACCACTCCTGGCCGTTTGCGTTGGTGCTTGTGGTAAGCGCCGTCTTCGGTTCCGCTGTTATGGGCTGGAACGGAGTGTATCTCGCGGAGGTGGCAAGACTGGCTCCGGCGGGCAAGGCGGGTGTCGCCACCGGAGGCGCGCTTTTCTTCACCTACTTGGGAGTGGTGGTGGGGACTCCAGTTTTTGTGGGCCTGGTTGCCCTTACGGGGAGCTACGCCGCCAGCTATCTCGCGGTCGGCGCACCCTGTTTCGTGATGAGCGTACTGCTCATGCGTCGTCCCAAAGAAGAAGAATCCGTTGAATACGCGCAATCCGGCTGACCTTGCAGCTCAAATTTACCGAACTCGTAGAGAGGCTCTGCGTGGAGAGCCTTTCGTTCCATTTTCGATGCGTCGCCGCGATTACGGGGCTGCAAGAGGAGAGCGAATCCCCGCCCGAGCGCAAACATCTTCAAGCCGATCCTAATGTGAAATCAGGAGAGGCACGGTCATATGGTTCATCAGATGCTTGGCCACCGGGCTGAGCACGACTCCCCCTCGATGCGACCCGGCATAGGCCCCAATGACAAACAGATCTATTTTCTGCTCGAAGGCATGATTAAGCAGCAGATCGCCAACGGTGATGTCGGAACCGGCGAAGATCCGTTCGCACTCGGCGTGTACCCGGTGCCGCGCCAGGTGAGAACAGATGCTGCGTACATCGTTAAGGCCAATGCCGTCGTCATCCCCGGCGGAGCAGACGGTGACGACATTGACGTGCCCGGACTTTTCCAGGATCGGCATGGCATCGTTGACGGACCGTAACGCCCCTCTTCCGGACTTCCATGCGATCATCACCCGCGAGCCCGCCCGGGGAAAGGCGCCGGTACGCGGCACCACCAGCAGCGGACAGCCTACCCCCAGTCCCAGTGAGGTGAGGTCAAATGAGCCGTTCGGCTCACTTGCGTCGGCGCCCGGCTGGCCGACGATAAGCAGATCGGTATAGTGCGCATGGCTCTTGAGTATTTCGGTGGCGGTTGCGCCGACGACGTTCCAGTCAATGCTGAGCCATTCCGCCGATATCCCCGCCTGCGCGCTCTTTTCCGTAAAGAGCCGCTCGGCCTGCCGTGCTCCCCCTTCCGGCTCCAGGCCTTCCCGGGGCGCGTAATAGGCATGCGAGATGGTATGGACCCCCTTCAGGTGCGCCTCGTGCGTACGGGCCAAGTTGATCGCCAGCTCGAGCCTTTCCGGATAGCCCGGGGAGTGATCGATGTGAAGCAGTATGTCCTTGAGTGCCATGGAGTCTCCTTGAGGTAGCTAATTCGTAACTATTCGCCACCTCAGCCAGCAACTGCGCACATCTGTAGGTCGTGTTGAACGGCTTCACGGTGAAACGCGACATTGCCACCGTGGCACCGTGGCGACGTCGCGTTTCGTACCTCAAGCGACCTACGGAAATAGGTTCTGAATAGTTACGCTGATTCTTGCCAGCCGCCCGCTCGCCGGCAGGCCGACGAACGGCGGCTCTAGCCTCCCAGATAGGCGGAAACCACGTGCGGGTCTTCCAGCAGATCCGAGGCCTTTCCTTCCATGATGATGCGCCCCGCCTCCATCACG
>CAIYDQ010000197.1 GCA_903925075.1 uncultured Geobacter sp. | reverse complement strand
CCATCTACATCCTCGACTGGTTCATTCTCTTCGCCATGGTAGCGGCCAGCCGGCTTATCTGGCGGATCTATCGGGAGACGAGGTTCGTCCCCTCCCTGCGCAAAGGCAAAAGAACCTTGATCATCGGCGCTGGCGAGGCCGGGAATCTGCTGCTCAAAGAGATCAGGAAGCAGTCGAGCTCCGCCTACAACATCGTGGGCTTCGTGGACGACGATCGCCGCAAGAAAGGACTGCGCCTTTCAGGGGTGCGCGTGCTGGGCGGCACCAATCGCCTCAGGGCTTTGGTGAGAAGGCACAGCATCGAGGAGGTCATTTTCGCCATCCCCTCCGGCGACAAGGAACTGATGCGCAGCGTGATCGAAAGCTGCGAATCGGCCAAGGCCCGTTTCAAGACGCTGCCGGGCATCACCGCGATCATCGACGGCAAGGTCTCCATGTCCCAGATAAAGGACGTGGAGATAGAGGACCTCTTGGGTCGCGACCCGGTCGTGCTTGACCAGACGGCGATCCGCAGCTATCTCACCGACAAGCGGGTGCTGGTGACCGGCGCCGCCGGCAGCATCGGCAGCGAGATCTGCCGTCAGGTGGCGCTTTTCAAGCCGGCCAAGCTGGTGCTCTTCGACCATGCGGAGACGCCGCTTTTCTATATCGAGAAGGAGCTGACCGCCGCTTTTCCCGATCTGCGCATCATTCCGATGGTGGGGGACGTGAAGAATCAGGACCGGGTGGAGACCATTTTCGACGAATTCTCCCCGGAGGTCGTCTTTCACGCGGCCGCCTACAAGCACGTCGCCATGATGGAGTACAACCCGGCGGAAGCGGTCCTCAACAACGTGATGGGGTCGCGGGTGGTTGCGGACGCCGCGGACAAGTTCAAGGTCCACAATTTCGTCATGGTTTCCACGGACAAGGCGGTGAACCCGACCAACGTCATGGGGGCCACCAAGAGAAGCGCCGAGATTTACGTGCAGGCGCTGGCGGCGAACAGCAGGACCAAATTCACCACCGTGCGCTTCGGCAACGTGCTCGGCTCCAACGGCAGTGTCATTCCGCTGTTCAAGGAGCAGATTAAAAAAGGCGGACCGGTCACGGTGACGGACAAGGATGTGGTCCGTTTTTTCATGACCATCCCGGAGGCGGCGCAACTGGTGATGCAGGCCGGCTGCATAGGCCGGGGCGGAGATATCTTCGTGCTGGATATGGGCGAGCCGGTGCGGATACTGTCGTTGGCCGAGGAGCTGATCAGACTTTCCGGCCTGATCCCCTATAAAGAGATCGATATCGTTTTCAGCGGCCTTAAGCCTGGCGAAAAACTCTTCGAAGAGCTCCTCATCGACGGGGAGGGGATCATGCCGACTACTCACAAGAAGATTCGCGTCATGGCGCCGGTGGAGACGGACCTGCGTCATGTCCGCAGCGATCTCGACCAGCTTTTCGCGCTTGCTGCCGCCTACGATATCGCCGGAGTCGTGAAATCGCTGCGCCTGATCGTGCCCGAATTCGTGCCGAGGTACCACTTCGACGCCGCCCCTCCCTTTGCCTTCCAGCGGGTCAGACCGGACCTGTTTCCTCCCCAGAAGCTGGCCTTCGTCAGAAACCTGCGCGTAGCCAGCACCAAGGAAGGCTCCGCCGCCTGACCGGTTCCTCCCATTTAAGAAGTTGCGTTTGCCGCTTTTTAGGCGCAAACGCCTATGCAATGAAAATCTGGAGGGTATTTAATGAAGCCTGCCGCGATATTGTTTCTGTCTTTGCTGATTGCGCTGACGGCTTTCTCCCATCGTTCCCACGCCTTCGACCTGAGCCAGCCGGACCAGTTCCATAACGGTCTGTCGCTGCAGGGATTCACCGGCATTCTCAACGCCCCCAACGCCCATGTGACCGAGGAAGGTTATTTCTACGGTCTGTATTCCAATCAAAAGGAAAGCAAGTGGCGCGACCAGGTTCGCTTTCAGGATAACTATCTTTTCTCGGTGGGCTTTTTCGGTTTCGCCGAGTTCGGCGGACGTCTGTTCGACGCCCCGGGAATCGGGCGCGATTTGTCGGCCAACTTGAAACTGAGCACGGAGCCGTTCTTCAGGCAGTACCGCTACGTCCCCAGCTTGGCGGTCGGCTTCCAGGACATCGGGGGCGGTGCTACTTTCTTCTCCAGCAAATACGCCGTGATTTCCGAGGACCTCTGGCGCTTCAGGCTCTCCGCAGGCTATGCGGGCTTCGCCTCCGGCAATTTCCCCTCCAAGGGAAAATTCGCCGGCGCCGAATTCAAGGCATGCGACTGGATCTACTTGCTGTCGGAATACGACAAGCGGGAGACCAACGTCGGCGTGCGGCTGGTTACCCCGCAATTCTGGCGCATTCCCATCAGTTTCACCGCCACCGCCAAGAGCTCTATCAGCCACAGGCCCGGCAACGTCGACTTCGCGGTGGGCCTGAACCTGCCGCTCGATTTCAGGGTGCGCCCGAAAAAATCCGCTGTGACGGTTGCCGCTTTCCCGGCCGCCTCTGAGGTCGGCGCCGCTTCCCCGACCGCCGCTGGACCGGCGTCTGAGAAGCCTTCGGCCGCGGCTCCGCAAACGCTGCCTGCGGTTTCTGTGACGCAAGCGCCCAGTCCTGCCGCTGAAGTCTCCAACGCCGGCGTCCTTGCCGCCTTGCGCGACCGGCTGGTGCAGATAGGTTTCACCAACGTGCGGGTGGGGGCGACCAATTCCGGCATCCTGGTGGTTGAATACGAGAACGTGCGCTTCAATCACAATGAGCTTGATGGCGCCGGGGTGGTGCTCGGGGTGGCCTCCGCCCTGGCCAAGGATAGATTCGATTCCATCCGGCTGGTGATCAAGCGGCACGACATCAAGATGGCGCGGCTCCTCCTGCCGCCGCGCAGCGCCGACGCCTTCCTGAACGGCACTCTGCCGCAGGCGCAGTTGAACGACGCCTTGGTGGTCCGCTTCGATGCCCCCGACGAGGACGTCACCTTCGTCCCCGGCAAAGGGAACTCGGGATTTTTGAAAGCCTCGCTCATGCTGTGGCCGGGGTTGACCACCGCCGTCGGCACGGATTTCGGCGTCTTCGACTATGAAGTCTCGGTTAAACCCGACCTGCTGGTCGATCTCTGGAAGGGGGCGCTGATCAATGCCAGGTGGGACGTTCCGGTGGCATGGAGCGACAACTTCGACGACGGCAAGCCCTTCAGGAGCAGCCGACATCCGGCGCGCATGGAGCGTCTCATGCTCTTTCAGGCTCTTAAGCCTGCCGCCGACCTGATGATCAACCTCGGCGGAGGGGTGGTGCTGCCTCACGACTACGGGACCCTTAACGAAGCCCTCTGGAGTCCCGGCAACGGCAGCCACCGTTTCAGGGCCTTCCAGGCTTACGCCAAGGACAGCGACACCCAGCAGACCACCAAGGCCTACCTTGGCTCTTACCGCTACTATTTCGCCCCGTTGGACCTTGCCCTGGAGGGGACCGGCGGCAGGTTCTGGGCTCAGGACACCGGGTTCGCCCTGGAGCTCAAGCGCTTCTTCGGCGACGCCACCGTGTCGGTGTACTACAAGAACACCCAAAAGGACGACAGCAAGAGGTGGAAGGCGGCCGGCATACAGTTCACCTTCCCGCTGACCCCGGGCAAGGATTTGAAGCATTACGCCAACATGCAGCTGCGCGGCACCGACGAGTGGTCCTATTCGCAGGAAACCACGCTCGGCAAGACCAACGATTTGGCCCCCTATCCGCTGGCCATCAACCCCCAGCCGGTCACCGCCCTCTACCGTTCCTATTACAACCGGGACCGCTTGAGCGAGGCATATATCCGCGGACATCTGGACCGGTTGCGGGACGCGTGGCTGAGATTCGGCGAGAATTTATAACTTGCGTATACTGATTAAAGTTTACAAATTTATTTGACATCTTTTTAAAATGGCGTAAAGTTCGCACGATGAAATCCGACCGCTGGAACTTGTTAGATGCTCACACTACACATAGGAGGTGACAAAGAATGAATGCTTTCAAGAAGGTCTCACTGGCAACATGCGCATTGGCAATGACGGGACTCATGTACGGCTGCGGCACCGACGAGCCGCCTACTCCGGCTAATCCGACGATAACAGGCGTTGTTCAACAAGGGGCGGTTGCCAATGCCTTTGTCTTTCTCGACCTGAACGGCAACGGGACGTTTGACGCCGGCGAGCCCAATGCCATAACCAGCGCTACTGGCGCCTACTCTCTGACCGTCTTGCCGTCGCAGGCCGCGGCTGCTGCCACCGCCAAGATCATCGTTAACTTCCCGGTCAACAGTATTGACACTGTCACCAAGACCAGGCCCACCGGCATTCTTACTGCCAACGCGCCGACCGGGGTAGGCACCACCAATACCATCCAGAACATCACCGCGATCAGCACCCTGGTCGCTTCGGTGCCTGCCGGCCCCACTAGAACCGCCCTGCTTGCGAACCTCGCCACTCTCGGCCAGACGGACCCCAACGGCCCGGTAGCCAACTCACCCGCGATCCTTGCCCTTGTGAAGAGCGTTGAGACGGTGGTTGCCGCTTCGCAATCAGGCGTTGCAGCCGTCGGCGGTACTGCAGCCTCTGCCAACAAGGTAGGGAACGACGTAGTTCTTAGCTTGGCCAATGCCATTGCCGGCATCCCTACCGCCACTTTGCAAAACTCGGCCACCTTGGCCGCAACCTTGGCCACCACCCTTCCCGCAGCGGCAGCAGCCACCATTGCCGCCGAGCCCACCACCGGTGCCGGAGCAGTCTTCACGGCAGCGCCTTCCGCTGCCGCCCTCACCACATCCCTGACGACCGCCGTCAATACCGTGACCGCAGCGGTGCAAGCCGGCGTCACGGCCAATGGTGGCGGTGCAGGGTTGTCGACGTCAACTGCACTCCCCGGCGTTACGGAAGCCAACGTACTTACCACGGCAAATGCCGCTGCCATCGACAATGCCAACTCCGCCGCCACGATAGCCGTAGCGGCCAACGTCGCCGCCGACGTCGCTCCTCCCGTGAGCAACGGTGTGGTTCCGTCCGTCTCGACCGCCAACAACAACCAGACCGTCGCTTTGCCGATACCCGCCATATTCATTCAATTCAGCGAAAACGTGAAGGCTTCGACGGTGACCAACGTCAACATCACCCTGAGTAACGGCGGCCCTGTCAGCGGCGTCGTTACCTACGATCCGATCGCTTTCATCGCCACGTTCACTCCGTCGACTCCGCTTGCCGCCGGCGTGACCTACACGATCTCCCTGTCCGCCGCCATCGTCGATCTCAGCGGCGCAGCGCTTGTTCCCACCACCCTCCGGTTCACCACCACCGCAGCGCCCACCGGCGCCACGGGCGGGACCGGCGGCAGCACCGGCGGCACCGGCATCAACTTCTAAACCGCCGCGCGTATAAGCAGTCTGCAACACCCAAGAGGGAGCGAAAGCTCCCTCTTGTCGTTGGCGCAGCTTTTCCTAAAGCCGATCCTTCCCCACTTTCTCCTTTATTTCCGGTGAGATTGGGGATATATTGCCACACGCGAAAGGAAAGCCCTTAAAGGACGCATACCCCCATGTACTGCACATTTTTCGGCTTTCGGGAAAGCCCCTTCACCATCACGCCCAACCCCCGGTTCTTGTTCATGAGCGACCCGCACCGCGAGGCGTTCGCGCACCTGGTCTACGCCGTGAAGAGCCGCGCCGGCTTCGTCCTGCTGACCGGCGAGGTGGGGACCGGCAAAACCACCCTTTTGCGCAGCTTTCTCAACCGCCTCGACGCCGACGGGCACCGGACCGCGCTCATCTTCAACCCGTGCCTCTCTTCCCTGGAACTGCTAAGGAGCATCAACCGCGAATTGGGTCTCGCCTGGGAGTCGGAAAGCAGGCTGGAACTGCTGCAGGCGCTGAACGAGTTCCTCCTTGAGCAAAAGGCGGCCGGGAGCAGGGTGGTCCTGGTCATGGACGAGGCGCAGAACCTTTCCGTCGAGGTGCTGGAACAGATCCGTCTGATCTCCAACCTGGAGACCGAGACCGACAAACTGCTTCAGATAGTGCTCTCCGGACAGCCTGAACTCCTCTCCCTGCTTGCGCGGGAGGAACTCAGGCAGTTGAACCAGCGCATCACGGTGCGCTATCACCTGCTTCCCATGGGGTTTGACAGCATGCAGCGCTATATCGAGCACAGGATGGAACTGGCCGGCAGCTACCGGGCCGCCACCTTTTCCAAGGCGGCGCTGAAGCGGATCTTTCGTTTTTCCGGCGGCGTCCCCCGGCTGGTCAACATCGTCTGCGACCGGGCGCTGCTGATCGGCTTCACCCAAGATGAGCGGGCCATCTCCGGCAGGATGGCGTCCCAGGCCGTCGCCGAGATCGCCGGCCGCGCCCCCCATGGGAAAGTCGCGGGATTTGTGAAACGCCTCTTCAGGCGAAAGCTTTAAACTTTGGCCACGGAGAAAATCCGAGGAAATCGGAGAAGGCGAAAAATGTCGTAAAATCTGCTGCTTGAAGCAAAACCTGTTTCTCACACGGAGGCACGGAGGACACGGGGAAAGTCAAAGACTACAGGCTTTTGGTTAAAACCAGAATCGAGGCCTTGGTCTGGTTCTCTCCGTGTCCCCTGTGCCTCCGTGTGAGCACGGTTTTTGTTTTTGGTTCCTCAGACTCCCTCGGATTTTCTCCGTGGCGAACGGTTGGTTTGGAGGAGGCTTATGAGTTCGATACTGAAGGCGCTTGAGAAGGTCGAGGAGGCGCGCAATCCCGGGCGCAAGGTGATTCCAACCGGCTTGGCTGCTGGTCGCGCGCCTCGCGCGGCTTGGGTCGTGCCTGCGGGGATCGCTGGAGGCGCGGTCGTTGCGACCTTGGTCACCTTCGCCGCCATGGGCGGATTTTCCCGCGGCTCGGTAGCCGATCGGCCGGGCAAAGTGGCTGTCGCCTCCCCGACAAAGTCCTCTGCCGGTCCCGCTTCCCCGGCCGCGGCGCCAGCGCAGCCGCAACCGCAACCGGCGATCGACGCTTCGCCTGTTAAATCGGCGCAGATCATTCCCGATAAAGTGGCCCAGCAGCCGGCAGCCAGTAAAGCCAAGGCCAATTCCCCTTCGGCGCATTCCGTCGCGCCCGCCGCACGGCCTCGTCAGGTCACCGCGGTAACAGGTGCGACTCCTGCCGTAGCTCCGGTGTCGGTGCCGACGCCGTCTTCTGCCAAAGAACCCACCGCGCCGGCGGCTGCCCAGCAGCTTGCGCCCGAAAAAAGCCCACCTCAACTTCGGGTTACGGGCATTGCCTGGCAAAAGGACGGCGCGTCGAGCGCTGCACTGGTGAATGGTCGCCCCGTTCAGCAAGGGGGCGTGGTCGACGGCTTTAAAGTTGAAGAAATATTTCAGGACAAGGTCCGATTTTCCGGCGGCAACGGGAATCTCGATGTCCCCTTGGCGGGAGGAGAATAGCTATGGATCAGAAGAGTTGGGAGGGAATCTGTGAGCAGTGCGGTCTTTGCTGCTTCGAAAAGATCGAGGACGAAGACGGGAGGATATTCTATACCTCGACCCCCTGCCGCTATCTGGATATTTCCACCAGACGCTGCAAGATCTACGAGAAACGCTTTAAAATTTTTCCGGAATGCGTCCAGCTCACCCCGGAGCTGGTAAGGGAGCTGAAATGGCTGCATAAAAGTTGCGGCTACAAGAAAGCCCTGTTGAAGGAACAATCCTCCGATTAGGTTTTTGCAGCAAGGCTCCCCCTCGCTTTATCCATCATGCACCTCGATCGCGCAGCGCCTGCCTCGCCGCCTGATAGCCGCACATGCCGTGCACACCGCCGCCGGGCGGGGTTGACGAAGAACAGAGATAGACCCCCTCGATCGGCGTCGTGTAGGGTGAAAACAGGGTCGGCCGGACCAGGAACTGGCGCAGGTCCTGGACGCCGCCATTGATGTCCCCCCCTATCAAATTCGGGTTGTAGCTTTGGTACTGAGCGCAGTTGCGGGTGCTGCGGGCCAGGATCAGACCGCGAAAGCCGGGTGCGAAGCGCTCCACCTGGGCCTCGATCCGTTCGCTCATGTCCACCACCGAGCCGTTGGGCACGTGGCAATAGGCCCAGCCTACCTGCTTGCCGGGCGGGGCTCTGGTCTCGTCCACCAGACTTGGCTGCGCCAGCAACACGAAGGGGCGCTCCGGGTGCATCCCCTGCCAGACCTCTTTTTCTCCTTGGGCAATCTCCTGCGCGCTCCCCCCCAGATGCACCGTCCCGGCCCGCCGGCACCCCGCCGCGCTCCAGGGAATCGGAGCCTTGAGCGCCCAATCGACCTTGAACACTCCCGGGCCATATCGGTACTTTTGCAGCCGGTTCCGGTAAGCCGCCGGCAGCCTGGACCCGCCCAGGGCGAGCAGTTGGCGCGGCGTCAGATCGAGCATGACGATGGGCGCCGCAGGGAGCTCATCGAGCGAGGCAACCGCGCATCCGGTGACGATTTCCCCGCCCAAGCTGCGGAAGTAGAGCGCCATCGCCTCGCCGATCATCCGGGAGCCGCCTTTGGCGACGGGCCAGCCGGCTACGTGCCCGAGCGCCCCGAGTATCAGCCCGAAGGCGGCGGAAAGCGGCCGGTTGAGCGGCAGGAAGGAGTGCGCCGCCATGCCGGCGAAGAGAGCGCGGGCGCCGGCAGTCTTGAAGGTCATCCGCCCGAGCAGCTCTGCCGGCAGGGCGGCTCTCATGCCGAAGAGGGCGAAGGGGAGGGGGTGTTGCGGGAAGTGGCAGGGCGCCAGGAGGTCGGGGGCGAGCAGAGGCCAGTCGCGAACCAGTGGGGCCATCAAGTGCCGGTAGCAGCCGGCGTCGCTCCCCAGAGCCGTCGCAGTCTCCTCAAGACCGCGATCGAGCAGCGCCGCCGTGCCGTCGTCAAGCGGGTGCGCCAGTTGAATCTCGGGATGGATCCACTGAAGGCCGTACTCCTCAAGCGGGAGCGACTGGAAGAAGGGAGAAGCGACGCCGAGGGGATGAACGGCCGAGCAGACATCGTGCAGGAAACCGGGGAGGGTGAGCGGCTCGCTTCTGGTGCCTCCACCGATGGTGGCTCCCTGCTCGAAGATGGTAACGCAGAGCCCGGCGCGCGCCAGGGTGAGGGCGGCAGCGAGCCCGTTTGGTCCGGAACCCACCACGACGGCGTCCAGTGTGCGCTTTCCCGGCATGGCAGTCACTCCACGTACTTCACTGTAAGGCTTGGCTTGCTAAAGAGGGCAGGGTTTGGCAAAGGTTGAAGTCTAGCAGAGTCTGCAAAAAGGTCTCCATCTTCAGTCAACAATCTTCGGGTCTTAGCAAAGATGAGAAGCTTAGCCACAGAGGTTCGCAGAGGCGCTCAGCCGCCGTGGCACCGTTGCGACGTCGCGTTTCGTACCTCAACGCGACCTACGGAAATAGGTGCTGAATAGCTACGCTTGAAAGTTGACTTTTTCTCGACGCTCCTGCCGATTACCTTGACAGCGTCGGTCCGCTGGTTCTATATGGGACACAGTGACACTTGATCGGGGGCATCATGCGTTTTTGTCGGGAGTCGACAGCCAGTTTCGATGTGGACGTGCAGAAGGGGTTCACCGCTCTTTGCCCGGAGGAACTCCCGGTTCCCGGCGGAGAGTCTCTGGCTGAACCGCTCAATCGCCAGGCCGATTTCGCCCGGCTGCGGCTGGGTTCCAAGGACGCACACCCCGCCAGCGCGATTTGGCGGGAGGAGGCGGGAAAACCGCAGTTCTCGCCGGTCGCGGGAAAAAACGTGGACATCCGCTGGAAGCTGCACTGCGTTGCGGGGAGCACGGGACACGAGTTGATCGACGGACTGCCGCACCCGGCCGATTACGACTTTTTCGTGCAAAAAGGGGTGGAGCCGGACATGCATCCCTACGGCGCCTGCTACCACGACCTGGCCGAGCGGCAGAGCACCGGCGTCATCGAGTTCTTGAAGATGAACGGCATCGATACGGTCATCGTCGGCGGGCTGGCCACCGATTACTGCGTGAAGACCACCGCCTGCCAACTGGGCCGGGCCGGCCTGCGAGTCGTGGTCAATCTTGAGGCCTGCCGGGGCATCGCAGCCGAAACCACGGCCGCAGCCATCGTCGAGATGAGGAGCCGCGGCATCGAGGTCGTGGAAAGCCTGGAAAATTAAAGGAAGTGATGGATGAAACTGGACAAACCGATCATTGAGTCCTTGATGGATACCGACCGCTACAAACTTTCCATGCAAAAGACCTTTCTTCATCACCATCCGGGGGCTTTCGCGAAATACCGGTTCAAGTGCCGCAGCTTCGGGGCGGATATCAGCGGCTACGCCGACGAAATCCGGGAGGAGGTGGCTAGCCTGGACTCCCTCAGGTTCAGCGCCCAAGAACTCGACTACCTGCGGACCATTCCCTCCCTGACCGGAGATTACCTCGATTTCCTGCGCATCTTTCGCCTTGACGACAGCTTCGTGCATATCGACACCCTCGGTCCCGAGCTGGTCATCGAGGTGGAAGGTCCCATCGTCCACACCATGCTTTTCGAGCTGTACGTGCTGCAGATCGTGCAGGAGGTCTTCACCCGCAACCAGTATCCGGAAGAGGGGTACACCGAGGCCGAGCGCCGGCTGGAGCAAAAGATCGCCTATCTGCGGGAAAACCCGGCGGCGCGAGGGTTTCGCTATGCCGACTTCGGCGGGCGCCGCAGGGAGAGCCGGCAATGGCACGATTACACGGTGCAACGCCAAGCCGAAGCCCTTCCCGGGACCTTCCTGGGCACCAGCAACATGTGGCTCGCCATGAAGCACGGCCTCACGCCGATCGGCACCATGGCCCACGAATACCTGCAGGCGTTTCAGGCTCTCGGTCCCCGCCTTTTGGACAGCCAGAAGATCGCGCTGGAGACCTGGGTCAAGGAGTTCCGCGGCGACCTGGGGGTGGCGCTTACCGACGTGGTCGGCATGGACGCCTTCCTGCGCGATCTGGATCTGTATTTCGCCAAGCTCTTCGACGGCTTCCGGCACGATTCCGGCTGTCCCTATCAATGGACCGAGAAGCTGGTGCGGCGCCTTAAAGAGCTGCAGATCGATCCCCGGACCAAGACCGCGGTCTACAGCGACGGGCTCACCGTGGAGAGCGCCGTCGCGCTTTACGGCGCGGTGAAAGAGAGCATCATCCCTTTTTTCGGCATCGGCACCCACCTGACCAACGATTTCGGCCGCCCCCCCTTGAACCTGGTGATGAAGATGGTGGAATGCAACGGCCAGCCGGTGGCCAAAATCTCCGATTCCCCCGGCAAATGCATGTGCGACAACCCCGATTTCCTGCGCTATCTGATGCAGGTGTTCCAGGTAGCGGCGGTAGCCTGAGTTTCGTAGCTACGGAGAGGGGGAGTTCACTCCCTGCAGCAGCACGGCCAAGATAGCGGCCGCTTCGTCGAAGTCGTAGTCGGCGATGCATTTTTCCAGGCTGGCCACCAGTTCGGCGTCGACCCGGGTTTTCAACTGCTCCTTGCATCCCGCCAGACAGTCGCCGGCCTCGCTGTCGCTGTCCAAGGCGTACCGCTGCAGCTTTTCCAGCATGGCTCTCAGCTCGGGCCCGGAGGCGAGAGCCGTCACGGGATTTGCGGCGAAAGCGGGCTCTCTCTCCTGCCTCGCGCGCAACTGCGCCACGACCCCGCCAAGCAGTGCCGCCAAAAGCCGCAGGTGCTCCTGCGCGTCCAATCCTTGCCGCAGATCCTGCTCGACCGCCCGGGCCGCCTCTTGCAGCCGGGTGGCTCCGATGGTGCCGGCCAGCCCTTTCAGGGTGTGGGCTATCCTCTGGGCGCCGTCGCGGTCTCCTTTTTGCAGCGCCGCGCCCAGCCGCTGCGTCGCATCTGTTTGTCCCTCCCTGAATTTCCTGAGCACCTCGCGGTACACCTCGGCCTTGCCGCCCACCCGCAGCACTCCGCTGGCCGTGTCGAGGTCCGTGATCTCGCCGAAGGCGTCGTCGCCCGCGATCTCGCCGAAAGGGGCGCCGCCCCGACCCGGTCCGCCGCTCGCGCGCGCTCCCGGCCTAAGCTCCGGGCGGTTGGGCAGTTGCTGGCAGATCGCCGCCATCAGTTCGCCCGGCTCGATCGGTTTGGTGACGTGGTCGTTCATGCCCGCCTCCCGGGAGTGCCGCCGCTCCTCGTTGAAGGCGTCGGCAGTCAGGGCGATGATGGGCAGATCCCGGAAACGGCCGTCTTGCCGAAGGATGCGGGTGGCCTCGAGCCCGTCCATCTCCGGCATCTGAATGTCCATCAGCACCACATCGAAGCGCCGGCCGCTGCCGGTGATCATCTCCACGGCTTCCCGACCGTTGCCCGCCAGCGAGACGGCGGCGCCGACCCGCTCCAGCAGTTGGCAGGCGATCTCCCGGCTGAGTTGGTCGTCTTCCACCAGCAGCGCCTGCACCCCCCGGAAGTCGTAGGCCTCGACGGCGCCGCTTTCGGGTCGGGCGGCCTCCCTGTCGTCCTCGAAGAGCCTGAGAATCAGGTGGTAGATGTCCGACCGGGTCAGGGGTTTGTGCAGAAAATCGTCCGCTCCCGCCGCCAAGGCCTCCAGCTGTTGCCGCTCTTTGCCGAAGGCGGTGAGCATGACGATGCGCGGAGGGTGCTGCAAGGAGGCGTCGTCGCGGATGCCGCGGGTGGCGCCGATGCCGTCCAGGTACGGCATTTGCCAGTCCATAAGCACCAGATGGTAAGGAGCCCGGGCGTCCTGCGCCCGCACCGCCTCCATGGCTTGCGCCCCGCTCTCCGCAGTGTCCGTTTCGACCGGCAAGAACATGAGCAGCTTTTTCACCACCTGTCTGCTCACCTCGTTGTCGTCGACCACCAGAATGCGCAAGCCCCGGATGGACTCGGGAACGACCCAGGGGTCGGCCACCGTCGCCGATCTGCCGAAAGCGGCCGTGAAGCTGAAGCGGCTCCCCCGTCCCTCAACGCTCTCCACCCCGATTTCCCCCCCCATCATCTCCACCAGTCGCTTGCTGATGGAAAGACCCAACCCGGTGCCGCCGAAGCGCCGGGTGGTGGTGCCGTCGGCCTGGGTAAACGGCTCGAAGAGCGTGGCTATCAGCTCGGGAGGCATGCCGATGCCGGTGTCCCGGATGCTGAAGCGGACCAGCGGCTGGTCGGCCGTGCCGCCCGCCGGCTCGATGCCCAATTCCACCTCCCCGGCTTCGGTGAACTTGACGGCGTTGATCAGCAGATTGGTCAGCACCTGGCCCAGCCGCAGCGGATCGCCGATCAGGTAGGACGGCACCTCGGCCGAGTGCGAAAGCACCACCTCCAGCCCCTTCTCCAAGGCCTTGTGCTGAACCACGGAGATCGCCTGGCCGAGCACCCCTTCCAGGGCGAACTCGACGCGCTCCATCTGCATCCGGTCGGCTTCGATCTTGGAGAAATCCAGGATGTCGTTGATGATCCTTAGCAGCGACTTCCCCGAATTGTCGATTTTTTGAAGGTAGTCGCGCTGCTTGGGCGAGAGGCCGGTGGAGAGGGCCAGTTGGGAGAAGCCGATGATGGCGTTCAGGGGGGTGCGGATCTCGTGCGACATGTTGGCCAGGAAGGCGCTCTTGGCGCGGTTGGCGACCTCGGCTTTTTCCTTTGTTTCCTGCAGCCTCAGCTCCGTCTGCATATGTTCGATGATCTCGTGCTGGAGGCGTTGGTTCACCGTTTCCAGTTCGAGGGTACGCTTCTCCACCTGTCCCGCCATGCTCCGGAAGGCGCTGGCCAGCGCCCCGGTCTCGTCGGTCGACTGATGGGCCAGTTCGACGCGATAATTCCCCTGTTCCATCTCTTGGGCCGCGCGGGTGATTTCCGAAAGCGGGCGGGCGATCTGCCGCGCCGTCAGGGCCGAAACGATCAGGGTGGCGATCACGCCGAACAGCGAGATGGACAATCCCGAACTGACGATGTTGGCCATCACCCGGTTGAACTCCCTGGCCGCGGCCTGATTCACCGCGGACAGAGACTTGACCTGCCAGCCCATGCTCTGGTCGATGACTTCGACGTCCCTGTCGATCTCGGCGTCGATCGCGGAAAGCGGCCCCGGCACCACGGCCCCCTTGCCGAGCTGCGGCAGCATCTCATTTTCATAAATCAGGATGATGTTTTCGTAGGCTTTTTCAGCCAGCTCGAGCTTCCTCTTTTGCTGCGCGCCGGTGGCGATCGGCGCCATTTTCCGGAATTTCTCCCGGGTTTCCATCTTGGCGGCAGCCCACTGGCGCGCCGACTTGGCCAGGTCCCGGTTGATGACCGCATCGGCGACGATCATGTGCAGGTCTTGGCCGATGTCCTGGGCCTCCAGGGTCGATTCCATGTCCAGCGAGCGTTTCAGGGTTTCCTGGTAGAGCTTCTCCAGCGTCAGCAGGTTGGAGTAGTTGACCCCGATGATGGTCACCATCAGCAGCATGCTTATGCCGAAGCCTGCCGCGAGCCTGTTCTTGATGCTGTATCTCATGGGCCGATTCCTTCCGCTTGCGTCGGCAACCCGCCGTTGCCGTCGGAAAACTCCTCTTTTACCGCCAGTATCTCCGCCATTCGCCGGGAAAACGCCTCAACCAACGCCGGATCGAAGTGACCGCCGCTTCCCTTGGCGATCACCGCGACCGCCTCCGCCACCGGCCAGGCTTTCTTGTAGGGCCTGACGCTGGTGAGCGCGTCGAATACGTCGGCCACGGCCAGAATGCGGCCGATCAGCGGGATATCCTCCCCCCGCAACCGCCGGGGATAGCCGCTGCCGTCCCATTTCTCGTGGTGGGTGTAGGCGGCGACGGCGGCCGTTTTCAAAAGCTCGCCCGGATGGTCGCCGATGATCCGGTAGCCGATGTAGCTGTGGGTGCGCATGACGTCCCACTCCTCGTCGTTGAGCCTCCCCGGCTTGAGCAGCACCCGGTCGGGGATGCCGATCTTGCCTATGTCGTGCATGGGGGCCGCGTGCAGCACCAGTTCCGCCTCGCTTTCGGAGAAGCCGCTTTCCAGGGCGATCAGCTGGGAGTAGCGGCTCATCCTGACGACGTGCATGCCGGTCTCGTTGTCCTTGTACTCAGCGGCCAGACCCAGCCGCTTGATGATCTCCAGGCGGGTGTCGTTCAACTCCGTCGTGCGCTTGCGCACCTTGTCCTCCAGCGCCCGGTTCTGGTCGTAGAGGGCCAGATGGGTGCCGACCCGGGCCCGGACGATGGGGGCGCTCACCGGCTTGCTGAGGTAATCGACGGCGCCGCAGGCGAAGCCCCGGGTCTCGTCCTCCACCTCTCCCCTGGTGGTCACGAAGATGACCGGTATGCCGCGGGTCAGCGGGTTGTCCTTGAGCCGGCGGCAGACCTCGTAGCCGTCCATGTCCGGCATCATGACGTCCAGGAGGATCAGGTCGGGAGCGGGCGAGGCGGCGGCGATCTCCAGCGCCTTGCGGCCGTTGTTGGCGGCCTTGACCAGATACTCTTCCTTGAGGATCGAGGAAAGGAT
>CAIYDQ010000196.1 GCA_903925075.1 uncultured Geobacter sp. | reverse complement strand
CGTGATGGAGGCGGGGCGCATCATCATGGAAGGAAAGGCCTCGGATCTGCTGGAAGACCCGCACGTGGTTTCCGCCTATCTGGGAGGCTAGAGCCGCCGTTCGTCGGCCTGCCGGCGAGCGGGCGGCTGGCAAGAATCAGCTACCTCAAGGAGACTCTATGGCACTCAAGGATATGCTGTTGCACATCGATCACTCTCCCGGCTATCCGGAAAGACTCGACCTGGCGATCGGCCTGGCGCTCACCCACCAGGCCCATTTGAAGGGAATTTACGCGGTGTCGCACGCCTACTACGCGCCCAGCGACGGGCGGGATGCGGGGGCGGCGCGGCAGGCCGAGGAGATGTTCAAGGAAAGGACCTCGCGGGCGGGGGTCTCGGCCGAATGGCTCTACGTGGACTGGAACGTGATCGGGGTAAGCGTGACCGAGATCCTCAGCCGCTACAGCTACTACAGCGACCTGATGATCGTCGGCCAGCCGGCCTCCTCCCAAACGGAGTCAAGCGCCACCTACGATCTGTCGGCGCTCGGCCTGGGGGCAGCCTGTCCGCTTTTGGTCGTGCCTCGTTCCGGCGGCTTTACGCTGACGGGATCGCGGGTGATGGTCGCCTGGCGCTCGGGCCGAGAGGCGTCGCGCTCCATCCGGGACGCCATGCCCATCCTGGAAAAGGCCCAGTTGGTAGGGGTGGTGACCATCGACTCCCCCGACGAAGAGAACCCGAGCTTTCTGGACGACGACGTGAGCAACATCCGTTCGCACCTGGCGCAGCACCAGGTGGCGGCCGACCACGAACACATCTATGCCGGTTTTGACATCACCGTCGGCGATCTGCTGCTCAATCACGCCTTTGAGAAGAAGATCGATCTGCTGGTCATGGGGGCGTTCACGGCGTCGCATCGCGGCTACTCGTTGAGCCCGGTAGCCAAGCACCTGCTGAACCACATGACCGTGCCCATGCTGATCTCGCATTAGCCGGGATGTCCCAGTTGGGCCATTTCGGCGTGCCGAAAACCGGAGGGCAATACTTCGGAATAAACCAGATGCGGGGGATGTTTCGCGGCGTAAAAACAAATAGGAGACGGGATGCGGTTTGTGGCGCATCCCGTCTCCTATTTTGGTAGCCGCTCTCTTCATCCCCGGTGCAGGCCATCGGCGCCTGCACCGGGGATGGATTCGTTACAGGTAGCCGGCGATTTCGCTGCTCTTGGCGATGACGGCGACGTTGCCGAGGTTGGCGATGGCGCCGTCATGATCCTGGCGGGTGAAGGCCGAGCAAAGATCTTCCAGAATCACCACCCGGTAGTCCCGATCATGCGCGGCAAGCGCGGTGGTCTGCACGACCAGGTTGGTGGCCACGCCGCCGAGCAGCAGCGTCTTCGTGTCCAGTTTGCGCAAAATGGCCTCCAGGGAGGTCGAGTAAAAAGCGCTCACCCGGTGTTTGGTGATCAGGTAGTCGCTGGCCTCCACGGGAATCGCCGCATGAATCTCGGTGGCCCAGCCGCCCAGAGCCAGCGCGCCGTACTGTTTGGCGCCGGAGAACAGGGGCGAGCCTTCCGGGCATTCGCGGTAGTCCGGCGAGAAGCCGACCCGCACGAAAATCACCGGCACGTTGGCGGCGCGGGCGGCCAAGGCTGCCTGATTGGCTTTGGTCAGGACGTCCCGTTCCGTTACCTGCGCGGCATAACCCGCCCCCCCCAACTTCCCCTCGGGATGCACAATGTCGTTGACGTAATCCAGCAGCAGCAACACGGTATTGCTCATAGAATCCTCCCATTTTTTTCGGTTTTCGCGCAAGCGCAGCAAGAGACGGGCCAACTCCGGCAGGCGGGCGTCTGGCACCGCAAAGGCCCGCCATTAGGGGCTGCACGGCCCGTGCGCGGGTGCTGGAGCTGCTCACGGCGGGCCGCTGATCATTTCAGTCGTGAAAGCACTTTTGCATGAATGAAATGTTTTTTTGCAAGGATGCAATGTCGCTGCTACAGGGGGAGCCGCGGAAACGATGCGGTTCACGATGTTCACCGCATCCTACCGGCTTTTGCCGAGGCTCTCCCTCCTTGCTTGATGCTTGACTTGATTTTGGCTACGGTATAGATTCCAGCTGCCTTTGTCGCCTGTTCGGCGAAAAAGCGATAACACGACGGAGGATCTTTCTAGCATGGATGACCGTTTTTGCTATTACCTGCGCGTTCGTTACTGCGAATGCGACATGCAGAAGGTAGTTTTCAACGCCCATTACGGCAACTATGTCGGGCTTGCCGCCAACGAATTCCTTCGTTGCCTCCCTTTCGGCGAAAATCTGGTGGATGGCCACCTCGATTACCAACTGGTCAAGCAGACCATACAGTGGAAGGCTCCGGCCAGGTTCGACCAGGTGCTCGCCATCTCGGTGTCGGTAAAGCACCTGGGGAAAACCTCTTTTACCATCGCCACCGACATCCGCATCGCCGGAGAGGAGAACGTCATCGTCACGGCGGAAACGGTGCGCGTGATACTCGACGCCAAGACCATGGTCAAAATGCCGATCCCTCACGATCTGCGCCTGGCCATGGAACAGGGCGCGCCCGGGATGGTGGTCGATCATGCCGGCTACCTGTCGCGTTGAAGCGGTGGCGGTTGCAGCAAGGTGCCATGATGAGAATGGAAAATAAGCAGTCGGAAAGCTATCGGGATTTTTTCCTGGGGAAGTTCAGCAACTTCGAGCAGTTGTTCGAGCAAGCCCAGTTCGGCATCGCGATCATCGACCGGGATTTGCGCTACATCTATCTCAACAACCGCATGGGGATCATCGACGGCATCGCGGTCGGGGAGCATCTGGGCAAAACGGTGCGCGAACTCGACCCGCTGGTCGCCTCGGCCATCGAACCGGTGCTCTTGCGGACCATGACCGAATCGGTCCCCTTCGTCGAGCACGAAGTCGTGGTGCACAAGGCCTTGCCGGACGACTCCTCCGAGCGCAGGTTCTGGCTGGTCTGCTGCCACCCCCTGATCGCGGAAGACGGCACCGTCACCCGCTGCGGCCTGACCGTTCAGGACGTCACCGAGCAGAAAATCAAAGAGCGCGTGCAGGCCGAACGCCTGAAGGTGGAGGCTCTGCTCTCCGAACTGTCGACCACCTTCATCAACGTCCCGGTGAGCGAGGTGGACAGCAAAATCGAGCAGGGACTGCGCAAGGTGGTGGAGTTCCTGGGCTTCGACCGCAGCACCATCTGGCACCTCTCGCCCGACGACGACAGCCTGACCATCACCCACTCCTACTCCGTGCCGGGAATAAAGCAGCCGCCCGCCGTGATCGTCGGGCTGATACCGGTCTGGGTCAGCATGGTCCGCAAAGGGGAGATCTTCAGGGTTTCCGACATCGAGGAGCTTCCCGACACCTTTTGGCGCGAAAAACAGTACGCCAGGGATCACGGCGGCATCAAATCGATCATGTTCATCCCGGCCAGCGTCGGCGGCCCGGTGGTGGGCTCCATCACCTTCGTCTCCTACCGCGGCAAAAGGGAATGGTCCGACGGGCTGATACAAAGGCTCCGCTTCCTGTGGGAAATCTTCGCCAACGCCGTGGAGCGAAAGCGCACCGACCAAAAGATCCAGGACGCGCTCGCCGAGATCAAGCGCCTGAAGGACCGGCTGGAGGCGGAGAACATCTACCTGCGCGATCAGATCAGCGTGGAGCACAAGCACGACGAGATCATCGGCAAGTCGGAGGGGATCAAGAAGGCCCTGGTGCAGTTGGAGCAGGTGGCGGTGACCGACTCCACCGTGCTGATCCTCGGCGAGACCGGCACCGGCAAGGAGTTGATCGCCAAGGCCATTCACAACTTGAGCCCGCGCCGGGCCCGCGCCATGGTCAAGGTGAACTGCGCCGCCTTACCGGGTTCGCTCATCGAGGCCGAACTTTTCGGGCATGAGAAGGGCGCCTACACTGGGGCCACTTCCAGCCAGATCGGCCGTTTCGAGGCGGCCGACGGCTCCACCATCTTCCTCGACGAGGTGGCCGAGCTCCCCCTGGAACTTCAGTCGAAGCTGCTGCGGGTGCTGCAGGAGGGGCAATTCGAGCGGCTGGGAAGCCCGAAACCGGTGGCGGTGGACGTGAGGATCGTCGCCGCCACCAACCGCAACCTGGTGCAGGCCGTCAGCGAGGGGAGGTTTCGCGAGGATCTCTATTACCGGCTGAACGTCTTCCCGATATCGGTCCCTCCGCTGCGCGAGAGGCGGGAGGACATCCCGCTGCTGGTGTGGTCGATGGTCGAGGAGTTCGGCAAGGTCTTCGGCAAGGCGATTGAGCGCATCCCCAAGAAAAACATGGAGCTCATGGAGCGCTATTACTGGCCGGGAAACGTCAGGGAGCTGCGCAACCTGGTGGAAAGGGCTATGATCCTGAGCGCCGGAGCCACCTTGACGGTCGAGGTGCCGGCCGCCGCGCCCTCCGCCGCTGTCGCCCTGCCGATGACCATCGAGGACCTGGAGCGCAGGCACATCAATGCCGTGCTGGAAAAAACCGGCTGGCGGATCCGGGGGGCAAACGGCGCCGCCCAGATACTGGGCCTGAAGCCGACCACCCTCAACTCCAGGATGAAAAAATTGGGGATCAGAAGGGGAGGCGAACAGGCGACGAATTAAATAGCGACGGCTTTCAACTCCGACGATATATCGTCGTTACGACGAAATGTCGTCGGAGCGCTCCGCGGCCCCCCGGCTCGCGGTTAAGGTCGATACTTCAGTCACTTACCTCTATTCCCCTCCTCATTCGGAACCGACCCGCCGCAATTTGCCGACGAAATATCGTCGTTGTAAATAATGTCCAATCCTGCTAGAATTGCGTATTCCTATAATTATTCACAAAATCGGATACTTGTGAGGCTGCGTCTCCGTCTGAACGAAGTGGCATGTAAGCTGCAAAACATAATTCTATCGAGTGCTTTTTATTCCGCCAAGGCGGCGCGAAACGAACCCGCAAAGGAAAAGGGACCGGCTAAAAATGAGTAAACCAGTGTTTGTAGGTCTCGACATGGGCGCATCCAGGACCAAAGTCGCGGTGATCGACCCCTCGGGGCGGCTGCTCGGCCATGCCGTCAAGAAATCCGGCATCGACTTCTCGGTAACCGCCGCCGCCTGTCTCGACGCCGCGCTGGAGATGGCCGGGGCCAGCCGCGAGGATATCGTCAGGGCCGTTTCCACCGGCTACGGCAGGGGCAACGTCGCCTTCGTCACCGAGAAGAGCAAGACCGAGATCGGCTGCCTGGCCAAGGGGTGCTACCACTACTTTCCCGAGGCGATCACCGTGATCGATATCGGCGGACAGGACAACAAGATCATCAACCTCGACGCGGCCGGCCGGCGCAGCAGCTTCAAGATGAACCGCAAGTGCGCCGCCGGCACCGGCGCCTTCCTCGAAGAGATGGCCAGCCGGCTGGACATCTCCCTGGAGGAGATGAACGGACTCGCCCGCCAGTCGCAGGAGATGATCAAGCTCGGCAGCTACTGCACCGTCTTCTCCGCCACCGAGGTGCTGGAGAGCATCCGCAACGGCAAGAGGGTGCCCGACATCGTCAAGGGGTTGTTCTATTCGGTGATCAAGCGGGTGCTGGAGATGGACATCCTGAGCGGGCAGGTGGTGATGACCGGCGGGGTGGTGGCCTGCAATCCCTATATCGTGGAGATGGCCGAGGAGATGATCGGCCGTCCCGTGCTGCTCCCGGAATTGCCGCAGTTGGCGGGCGCGGTCGGCGCGGCGCTCTACGCGCTGGACGACAAGCCGGAAACAGCCTGAGCGGCCTGAGGGCAATAACTACCAGAAACTACGGAGAAGCCATGAGCGAAGAAAAAAAGGTCGTCAGGAAAAAGATCCAGGCGACGGACCAGATGAACAAGATCATGTCCGATTACTTCTACGGCCTGAACGAGGCGGCGACCACCGGCAGCAAGAAGGTGGCCTGGTGCACCAGCGTCGGCCCCGCCGAACTGCTGCGGGCCATGGGCTTCGCCGTGCATTTCCCGGAAAACCACGCCGCCATGCTGGGCGCTACCCGGCTCTCCAACGAGATGATCCCGGTGGCCAACGCCATCGGCTACTCCCCGGACATCTGCTCCTACCTGACGGCGGACATCGGCGCCTACCTGAAGGGGATGACGCCGCTCTCCAAGGCCTACCCCGGCATCGAATCGGTCCCCAAGCCCGACGTGCTGGTGTACAACACCAACCAGTGCCGCGACGTGCAGGACTGGCTCGCCTGGTACTCCGAAAAACTGGGCGTCCCGATGATCGGCATCGCCTCCCCGAAAAACGTCAACGAGGTCACCGACTCGCACATCGACGACGTCGCCAGCCAGATCCAGGCGCTGGTGCCGACGCTGGAGGCGATCACGGGCGAGAAGCTGGACCTGGAGCGGCTGCGGGAGACGGTTTCGCTGTCCCGTCAATGCACGGAACTCTGGAAGGATGTGCTGGAAACGGCCACCGCTTCGCCGGCGCCCATCACCTTCTTCGACAGCACCATCCACATGGGGCCGGCGGTGGTGCTGCGCGGCACTCAAGAGGCGATCGACTACTACCGCGTGCTCCTGGCCGAACTGAAGGAGCGGGTCGCCAACGGGGTGGGGGCGGTGGAAGGAGAGTCGCTGCGCATCTATTGGGAAGGGATGCCGGTCTGGGGGAGGTTGCGGCAGCACTCCGAGATGTTCGCCGAGTTGAAGGCCGCCGTGCTCGCCTCCACCTACTGCAGCAGCTGGATTTTCCCCGCCTTCGATCCGGGCGACCCGTTCCGGAGCATGGCCAAGGCCTACCTGGAGCTGTTCATCGTGCGCGCCGACGCCTACAAGGGGGAGTACATCAAGGAGATGCTCGCCAAGTTCCGCATCGACGGCATCATCTACCACGACGCCAAAACCTGCCCGTACAACTCGAACAACCGCTACGGCATGCCGCAGAGGCTGGAGCGCGAGACCGGTATCCCCGCGCTGGTGATCTCCGGCGACCTGAACGACCTGCGCTGCGTCTCCGACGAGCAGACCAAAACCAACGTCGAGGCATTCATCGAACAGCTTGAGGAGGGGAAATAAACATGTTGGACGCACTATTCAAACCCAGGGCGATCGCCATCGTCGGCGCCTCCGTGAAGGAACTCTCCATCGGCAACGTCATCATCCGCAACCTGCAGAAGTACGGCTACAAGGGGGCGATCTACCCGCTCAACCCCACGGCCGACGAGGTCTGCGGCCTCAAGGCCTACAAGACGCTGGACGAGATCCCCGGTCAGGTCGATCTGGCCCACATCATCATCCCCAGCAAGTTCGTGCCGCAGACCATCGAGGATTGCGGCAAGAAAGGGGTGAAGGCGGTGATCATCAACTCCGCCGGCTTCTCGGAGCTGGGCGATGAAGGCGCGGCGCTGCAGAAGGATTTCCTGCAACGCGCCAAGGAGTACGGCGTGCGGGTCTTCGGGCCCAACTGCCAGGGGATCATCAACTCCGACCCCGAACTCAACGCCTACTGCAACTTCACCTTCACCTATCCCGAGCCGGGCCACATCTCGGTGGTGGCTTTGAGCGGCGGGGTCGGCGCGCTGATCATGCAGGCGCTGACGGACCTGGGAATCGGCCAGCGCTTCTACGCCTCCAACGGCAACGCCTGCGACATCTCCATTCCCGAGATCGTCCGCTATTACGGCGACGATCCGGAGACCCGCGCGGTGGTGCTCTACACCGAGGGGTTCTCCAACCCGCGCGAATTCCTGGAGGTCGCCAAGGAGGTGAGCGCCAAGAAGCCGATCCTGGCCATGAAGGCCGGGCGCACCGAGCAGGGGGCCAAGGCCGCCTCCTCGCACACCGGCTCGCTGGCCGGGGTGGACATCGCCACCGAGCTGATCTTCGAGAAGACCGGCATCCTCTCCTTCACCGACGAGGGCGAAATGGCCCGCGCGGCCATGGCCTTCGCCACCCAGCCGATCCCCAAGGGGAACCGGGTGGGCATCATCACCAACACCGGCGGGCCGGCGGTGATCGCCACCGACGTGCTGGTCTCCTTCGGACTGGACGTCCCCAAGCTCTCCGAGGCCTCCATCGAGCGGCTGCAGCTCTCCCAGATGGCCGAGGCCGCCCTGGAAAACCCGATCGACGTGGTGGCCACCGCCAGCGGCGCCCACTTCCGCGGCGCGCTGGACGTGATGATGGACGAGGAGGGGATCGACAGCGTCTTCATCAATTTCGTCACCGCCCCCTTCACCGACACCCACGAGGTGGCCCGGCAGATCGTCGAGGTCAGCAGGCTCGGCAAAAAGCCGATCGTCTGCAACTTCATGACCGACCTGAGCCAGGAGCGCTTCCGGATCACCCACGGCATCCTCAAGGCCGGCGGCGTCCCCTGTTATGCGAATCCCAGCGACGCCGCCAAGGCCCTGGGCGCGCTCGCAAGCTACGGCAAGCTGCGCGCCCGCGACATCGGAGAGCCCCGCGCCTTCGCCGGAGTCGACTCCGCCCGGGCGAAAAAGGTGATCGATGAGGCCAGGGAGGCGGGGCGCAGCGTGCTCTCCGCCACCGAGGTCTACTCGATCTTCGAGGCCTACGGCATACCGGTGGCAGGCTGGGCGGTGACCGCCGACGCGGCTGAGGCCGCGGCCGCCGCCGAGCGCATCGGCTTCCCGGTGGTGGTCAAGGTCGATTGCGAGGAGATCGACCACAAGAGCGACATGGGGGGCGTGGCGGTCAACCTGAAGGACGCAGCCTCGGTGCGCGCCACGGTGGAGGACATGCAAAGCCGGCTCGGCTCGTTGGGCAAGCTCAACTTCTTCGTGCAGAAATTCCTCCCCGGCGGGCGCGAGCTGATCATCGGCGCCGCCGCCGAGCGGGAGCTGGGGCATCTGGTCATGTTCGGCCTGGGCGGCATCTACGTCGAGGTGCTGAAGGACGTGGTCTTCAAGATCGCGCCGGTCACCGAGCTGGAGGCCTGCGAGATGCTGGCCAACATCAAGACCGCCGCCCTTTTGGACGGGGTGCGGGGCGAGCGGGGGATCGACAAGCAGGCGGTTAAGGAGCTGATCCAGCGCGTCTCGCTGCTGCTCACCGAGCTGCCGATGATCCAGGAGATGGATATGAACCCGATCATGGCCTTCGCCGACTGCGTGTACGCCGTGGACGGCAGGATCAGGATCTAGGAAAATAACAGAGGAGAACGAAGCAATGGGCGCGACATGGAAGGACATCAAGAATTGGCGGGAGATTTACGCTTCGCGCGTGACCACCGCGGACGAGGCAATCAAGGCGATCAACTCCGGCGACCGCGTCTTTTTGACCGGAAACGTCTGCACCCCCATGCAGTTGCTGGCGGCGCTGGTGAAGCGCGCGCCGGAGCTGCGCGACGTGGAGGTCTGCCAGGTGCTGGTGATCGCCCCCAGCGAGTACGTGGCCCCCGAGATGGCCGGGCACATCCGGGTGAACAGCATGTTCATCTCCCCCAACGTGCGCCAGGCGGTGAACGAGGGGCGCGCCGACTTCACCCCGGTGATGCTCTCGGAATTTCCCCTGTTGTTCAAAAACGGCCACCTTCCCCTGGACGTGGCGCTCTTGAACGTGTCGCTTCCCGACGAGAACGGCTTCTGTTCGCTCGGGGGTGAAGCCGGCCTGTGCATGACGGCCGCCGAGTCCGCCAAGACGGTGGTCGCCCAGGTGAACTCCAAGATGCCGCGCACCCTGGGCGACACCTTGATGCACGTCTCCCGCATGCACCACATCGTCGAGGTCGCCTCGCCCCTGGCCGAGAGGCATATGGCCGAGGAGGGTGACCCGGAAACGGTGGAGAAGATCGCCGCCCACATCTCCACGCTGATCCCGGACGGCGCCACCATGCAGCTGGGGATCGGCTCCATTCCCGACGCGGTCCTGAAGCATCTCTTCACCAAGAAGGATCTGGGGATACATTCCGAACTGATCTCCGACGGGGTGATCGACCTGGTGGAGGCGGGGGTGCTCAACTGTTCCCGCAAGACCCTGCACCGCGGCAAGATCGTCTGCGGGTTTCTGCTGGGGACCAAGCGCCTCTACGACTGGGCGCACAACAACCCGCTCATCGAACAGCACCGCACCGAATACGTCAACGACCCCTTCGTCATCGCCCAAAACGACCGCATGGTCTCGATCAACGCCGCCATAGAGGTGGATCTGACCGGCCAGGTCTGCGCCGACAGCATCGGCCCCAGGATGTATTCGGCGGTAGGGGGGCAGCTCGATTTCACCTACGGCGCCTCCCGCTCCAAGGGGGGGGTGGCGGTGATCACCATGCCCAGCACCTCCACGCTCAGAGACGGCACCCTGGTCAGCAAGATCGTGCCGATGCTCAAGCACGGCGCGGGGGTGGTCACCAGCCGCAACCACGTCCGCTACGTGGTGACCGAGTACGGCATCGCCGACCTGTACGCGAAGAGCGTCCGCCAGCGCTCGCAGGCCCTGATCGACATCGCCCATCCGCAGTTCCGGGAAGAAATCGCCGAGAAGGCGCGGGAACTCAAATACTTGTAAGACCATCACTCCCGCGCGGAGAAATCGAGGAGCGACCATGGTTTGGAACAGCGAAGAGACATCCAGTCGTAGCGAAATGCAGGGCATGCAGCTTGCCAAGTGGCAGAAGACCGTCGCCTACGTGTACGACAAGAACCCCTTCTACAAGCAGAAACTGGACGCCATGGGGGTGAAGCCCGGCGACATCAAGTCGCTGGACGACGTCAAGAGGCTCCCGTTCACCGTCAAGGACGACCTGCGGGACAACTATCCCTTCAACCTGTTCAGCGCCGACCAGGAGGACGTGGTCGAGTACCACGCCACCTCGGGGACCACCGGCAAGCCGATCGTGGTCGGCTACACCAGGAAGGACATCGAGACCTGGACCGAGGTGATGGCCCGCTGCCTGACCAGCGCCGGCGTGCAGAAAAACGACGTGCTGCAGAACATCTACGGCTACGGCCTGTTCACCGGCGGACTGGGGGCGCATTACGGGGGGGTCAGGGTAGGGGCCTCGGTGATTCCCATCTCCGGCGGCAACACCCAAAAGCAGATCATGCTGATGCAGGACTTCGGCTCCACCGCGCTGACGGTAACCCCCTCGTTCCTGATGCACATCCACGAGGTCGGGGTGGGCATGGGGGTCGACTTCAAGAAGCTGAAGCTCAAGACCGCCGTCTTGGGAGCGGAGTTCTGGACCGAGGAGATGCGCGGCAAGATTCAGGAGAATTTCGGCATCAAGGCCTGCGACATCTACGGACTTTCCGAGATCATCGGGCCGGGCGTCGCCTGCGAGTGCCACGAGGCCAGAAACGGGCTGCACATCAACGAGGATTTCTTTTATCCGGAGATCATCAACCCGGACACCGGTGAGGTGCTCCCCATAGGCGCCGAGGGCGAGCTGGTGCTCTCCAACATCGCCAACGAGGGGCAGCCGCTTCTGCGCTACCGCACCCGGGACATCACCAGCCTGAGCCTGGAGCCGTGCGCCTGCGGGCGCACCCTGGTGAAGATGCAAAAGCTGACCGGGCGCACCGACGACCTGTTGATCATCCGGGGCGTCAACTTCTTCCCGTCCCAGGTCGAGTCCATCGTCATCAAGCACAAGGACGTCACACCCAACTACCTGGTGGTGGTCGAGCGTCAGGGGAACCTGGACGAAGTCGAAGTGAAAATCGAAGTCATCGAGCAGTACGTGACCAAACCGGTGGGGGACACCTTCATCGAGAGCACCCGCTTGTCGGTGAGCGACGAACTGGCGACCCGCGAGATCGTCAAGAGCCTCACCCGCGACATCAAGGACGTGATCGGCATCACCGTCAAGGTCACCCTGGTGCCGCCCGGCACCATCCCCCGTAGCGAGGGGAAAGCCAAGAGGTTCATAGACAACCGCCCCAAGTGATCAACAGCAAGACACTCGATAAAAGTAAGAAAGACACTCGATAAAAGGAAGGTGTACATGAAAAAAATTATTTCCGGCAATGAAGCGATTGCGCTCAGCTTCGGGGATTCCGGCGGGGTCTTCGCCTCCGGCTATCCCGGCACTCCCAGCACCGAGGTGCTGGAAGAGGTGGCCCGCCTGGGCCAGGTCTACTGCGAATGGGCTCCCAACGAGAAGGTCGGCCTGGAATCGGCCATCGGCGCCTCGGTGGCCGGCGGCAGGTCGCTCGCCACCATGAAGCACGTCGGGGTCAACGTGGCCGCCGACGCGCTGATGACGCTCACCTACACCGGCGTCAACGCGGGTCTGATCCTGATGGTCGCCGACGACCCGGGTATGCACTCCTCGCAAAACGAGCAGGACAGCCGCAATTACGCCCGGTTCGCCAAGGTCCCGATGCTGGACCCCTCGGATTCGCAGGAGGCCTACGACTTCACCAGGATCGCCTTCGAGATCTCCGAGCAGTTCGACACCCCGACCATGCTGCGCACCACCACCCGCATCTCCCACGCCAAGGGGCGGGTCGAGCAGCGGGAACAGATCGTCGCCAAGGTCGGCGCCTGGGAAAAGAACGTTCCCAAGTACGTCATGCTCCCCAACTTCGGCAAGTTGAAGCACGTCGAGGTCGAGGCGCGCCTCTTGAAGCTGCAGGCCTACGCGGAGACTTCGCCGCTCAACCGGGTGGAAATGGCCGACACGGAACTGGGCATCCTCACCTCGGGCATCTCCTACCAGCACGTGAAGGAGGCGTTCCCCAACGCCTCGGTGCTGAAGCTGGGCATGGTCCATCCGCTGCCGGAAAAGATGATCCGCGAGTTCGCCGGCAAGGTGCAGCGCTTCATGGTGGTCGAGGAAATGGACGCCATCTTTGAGGAGCAGATCCGGGCCATGGGCATCCGGGTGGACATCGGCAAGGACAAGATCTCCTACTGCGGCGAGGTCAGCGCCGACATCGTCCGCGCCGCGGCCGGCGGCGCCGCGGCGGTCGCCGGGCTCGCGCCGGTGGAAAACCTCCCGCAGCGCCCGCCGACCTTCTGCCCGGGTTGCGCCCATCGCGGCCTCTTCTCCATCCTGGCCAAGCTGAAGACCTTCGTTTCCGGGGACATCGGCTGCTATACGTTGGGCGCGCTGCCGCCGATGAGCGCCATGCACTGCGTGGTCTGCATGGGGGCGAGCATCTCCGCCGCCCACGGCATGGCCAAGGTCAACGCCATCGCCGGCAGAACCGAGAAGCCGGTGGCGGTGATCGGCGATTCCACCTTCTTCCATTCCGGCATCACCGGGCTTTTGAGCATGGTCTACAACGGCGGCAACGCCCTGGTGATCATCATGGACAACCGCACCACCGGCATGACCGGCGGCCAGGAGAACCCGGGTTCGGGGAGCGTGTTGCAGGGAGACCCCACAAAGCAGGTGGACATAGTCGCCCTGGTCAAGGTGCTCGGGGTCGAAAACGTGGTCGAGATCGACACCTACAACCTGGCGGCAACCGAGGCCGCTATCAAGAAGGGTCTGGAGACCCCCGGCCCCTACGTGCTGGTGGACCGGAACCCCTGCGTGCTGCGCTACCGGGTGAAGCAGCCGACGGTTTCGGTTGACCCGGAAAAATGCACGGGATGCCGCGCCTGCCTGAAGGCGGCCTGCGTGGCGTTGGGTCTGACCGCTTCCGGCGACAAGCCGAAGGTCGCCGTCGACCCCAATATCTGCAACGGATGCGGTGTTTGCACACAGCTCTGTAAATTCGACGCAATGACCAAGGGTTAAGGAGCGGAGGAAACAATGGAAATTTTCAATATCGTCATCGCCGGAGTCGGCGGACAGGGGGTCTTGATGGCCTCCAAGGTGCTTGCCGAGAGCGCCCTGGCCAGCGGCATGGATGTGAAGCAAAACGAGGTGCACGGCATGGCCCAGCGCGGCGGGAGCGTCATCTCCTTCGTCCGCATCGGCGATCAGGTGTTTTCGCCGGTGGTCATGCCCGGCAGCGCCGACATCCTGATCTCCTTCGAACCGCTGGAGGCCCTCAGGTACGTGCACTACCTGAAGCCCGGCGGCAAGCTGGTCTACAACAAGGCGACCATCAACCCGAGCACCGTGGCCTCGGGGCTGGCGACCTATCCCAAGGACGTGGAGGAGCAGATCGCCCGCGCCTGCGGCAATTCCCACGGCATCGACGCCCTGGCCGTGGCCCAAAAGGCCGGCAACGCCAAGGCGGTCAACATGGTCATGGTCGGTTCGGTGATGAAGAGCCTGCCGCTCGATGCGCAGATCATCGAGGGTGTGGTGAGGGAGCTGTCCAAGGACAAAGGGGTGGAGGTCAACCTGAAGGCGCTGGCCGGCGGTGCCGCCGCCTGAGAAACGATGAGGGATGAACGCCAAAGCAGTCCCCCCCTCCCGCAAGGGGAGGGGGAGCCTCGGCAAAAGCTTAGACCCTGCACTTTAACGGGCGCGCCCCTTGTCCCTTCATGCGAGGAACGAAATTCACCGGTTCAACCAGCGAGGTTCGTCATGAAACTGAAACAGCTGTCCGTCTTTTTGGAAAACGCTCCCGGCCGCCTCTACGAGGCCGCCCAGGCACTGGGCGAGGCCGGCCTGAACCTCAGGTCCCTCTCCATCAGCGACGTCTCCGGCTTCGGCGTGCTGCGCATCCTGGTCTCCGACATCGTCAAGGCCCGGCGCATCATCATGGAAAAACAGCTGCCGGCGCGCATCGACGACGTGGTCGCCGCCGAGATCGATGACGTCCCCGGCTCCCTGGCCCGGCTGCTCTGCTTTTTCAAGGACACCCAGGTCAACATAGAGTACATGTACGCCCTGGCCGGCACCGGCTCCTCCGCCGGCAGGGCGGTGATGGTCTTTCGCTTCAGCGACAATGACCGGGCCATCGAGATCATGCACAAGAACGGCGTTAGGGTGCTGGACGCAGACTCCTTCGGTATCCTGGACAACCCCGAGTAACGAGCGACATTAAGGAGTCCCGCGCATGAACCAGCAAAGCAGTTATCAGCCCAAAAAATTCGCCGTCATCGGCGCAGGCCCGGTCGGCGGGATCGTCGCCGCTTTCCTTGCCAAGGGGGGCTACGACGTCACCCTTTGCGACGTGATCCCTGCCCTGTTGGAGCCGGCCATGGATCCGGGCATCCTGATCGAGGGGATCGACAACCTGCAGGCCAAGGTGGCCAAGGTCACCACCCGGGTGGACGATCTGCTGCTCGACCCGCCCGACGTCATCTTCGTCACCGTCAAGGCTACCGCGCTGCCGCTGATCGCCTCCGCCCTGGAGGGGTTCGTCGCCGAAGGGCGCTACGTGATCAGTTGGCAAAACGGCATCGACACCGAACTGGTGCTGGCCGAGCACCTGGGCGCGAAGCACGTCATGCGGGCGGTGGTCAATTACGGCTGCGTGCCGCTGGCGCCCTGCCACATCCGGGTCGCCTTCCACCACCGGCCCCACTATCTGCAGGAGCTCGATCCCGCCTCCCGGGAGGCCGCCGTCGCCATCTGCCGCGTCTTGACCGAATGCGGACTGGACACGGCGCACACCAGCAAGATAACCGACATGGTATGGCGCAAGACGGTGATGAACTCCTGCATGAACGCCATCTGCGCCGTCACCGGCAGGACCATGATCCAGATCATCATCGATCCGATCCTCTTCAACCTGGTGGACGCCCTGATCAAGGAGGGAGTGGCGGTGGCCCGCGGCAACGAGTTCGCCCTGGGGTCCGACTTCTACCCTTACTGCGTCAACTACATCAAGAACGCCGGCAACCATAAGCCGTCCATGCTGCAGGACATCGAGGCCGGGCGCCGGACCGAGGTCGACTACATCAACGGCAAGATCGTCGAGTACGGCGCGCAAGCCGGCATTGCCACCCCTTACAACACCATGATCCGCGGTCTGGTGAAGGCGCTGGAGTCGAAATAGGGAGATCCGATGAAACTGAAACAACTGTCGATATTTCTGGAAAATGCCCCCGGCCGGCTCTACGAGGTCACCAAGACCTTCGGCGACCACGGCATCAACCTTCGAGCCCACTGCATCTGCGACAGCTCCCACGACTTCGGCGTGCTGCGGGTGCTGGTTTCCGATCTCGACACCGCCCGGAGCGCCATCATGGAGCGCTACATCCCGGCGCGGGTGGACGACGTGGTCGCCATCGAGATCGAGGATACCCCCGGCAGCCTGTCGAAGGTGCTGGAACTCTTCCTGGGGACCCGCGTGAACGTCGAATACATGTACGCCGTGGCGGGGGCGACCTTCGGCAAGGCGGTGATGATCTTTCGCTTCAGCGATATAGATCTGGCTATCGACATCCTGAACAAGAACGGCGTGCCGCTGCTCGACGCTGCAGCCTTCGGCATCGTCGACGCCCAAGGGTAGCCGGCACGGTCTGCCAGGCCAAGGAGCAGCAATGAGCGAAGAAAGCAGCTACAATCCGAAAAAATTCGCGGTGATCGGCGCCGGCCCGGTGGGCAGCATCGTCGCCGCCTTCCTCGCCCGCGGAGGGTACGACGTGACGCTGTGCGACGTGGTGCCGGCCCTTTTGGCCCCCGCGCTCGATCCCGGCATCCTTTTGGAGGGGGCGGACAACTTCCAGGCCAAGGTGACGCGCACCGTCACCCGCATCGACGACCTAGCCGCCGATCCGCCCGACGTGATCATCGTCACGGTGAAGGCGACCGCGCTTCCGCTGCTCGCCTCGGTGCTGGAGTCCTTCGTGGGCGATGGGCGTTACGTGATCAGTTGGCAAAACGGCATCGACACCGAGAGGGTGCTGTCGCAGAGTCTGGGAACCAGGCCGGTAATGCGGGCGGTGGTCAACTTCGGCAGCCTGTTGCTGGCTCCGGGGCACATCAAGGTGGCCTTCCACCATCGCCCCCATTTCCTCCAGGAACTCGACCCCAAGTCCAGGGATGCGGCCATCGGCATCTGCCGGGTGCTCACCGAATGCGGACTGGACACCAACCACACCGATCAGATCCGCAACATGGTCTGGACCAAGGCGGTCAACAACTCCTGCATGAACCCGGTCTGCGCGGTAACCGGCAAGACCATGGCCGAGGTCATCAACGATCCCATCCTCTTGAACCTGGTCGACTCGCTCTTGAAGGAAGGGGTCGCCGTTGCCCGGGGGAACGAATTCACCCTGGGCCCCGACTTCTACCCGTTCTGCGTCGACTACATCAAGGAAGCGGGGCACCACAAGCCGTCGATGTTGCAGGATATCGAGGCCGGACGCAGGACCGAAGTCGACTTCATCAACGGCAAGATCATCGAATACGGAGCCCGCGCCGGCATTGCCACCCCCTACAACACCACGCTGCGCGCGCTGGTCAAGGCGCTGGAGAGCAAGTAGGCTCCGCAGGGGAGAGCCCGTAATCTGTAGGTCGCGTTGAGGCACGAAACGCGACGTCGCGCTGACGGCGACATGGTTACGTTGCGTTTCGCGGTGAGCCCGTTCAACGCAACCTACGCGTCCGGACTTCCCCCACCCTTTAACCGCAGGGGTGAGGGGAGGGGGCGTCTCCGGCAGAAGCCTGACGTAACGGCGACGCCGCGGGAGGGTGGGGATGTTTTTCAGGCTTTTTTTGGTTTTCGCGGTGATTCCGGTCATCGAGATTTATTTGTTGATCAAAGTCGGCTCGCTGATCGGCGGGCTTCCCACCGTCGCGCTGCTGCTCTCCATCAGTTGCCTTGGCGCTTACCTGGTGCGCAGCCAGGGGTTCAGGATTCTGGCTCAGATCCGGGAGGAACTGGGGGAGGGGAGGCTGCCGGCCGCCCAGATGATGGATGGCGCGCTGGTCCTGATCGGCGGGTTGTTGCTGCTCACCCCCGGCTTCTTTACCGATTTCCTCGGCATCTTCTTCCTGATCCCCGCGACCAGAAGGCTCATCAAGGCCTGGATTGGCCTGTGGTTGCAAGCGCGACTCCTCCGGGGACGTTTCCCGGTGCGCCGCGTCTGAAGCATTTGAACCGCATAGGCGCGAAGCGAGCAAAGAAACCGATAGTTACAAACAAACCCTTTCCGCCTTACCACATTCAATCGCCCCTCATTCCGTCCCGGTTTCCTGCTCGTCCTGTCTTTGATCTGGCCTTTCCACTGCCTCTTTTTTCGTCGTCGCCATTTGCGTCCCTCATCCGATCGGCTACACTTCATTGTTTTTCGGAAAAGTAATCGGAGGGTTTCCCATGATTCTGGTAGAGAGCCATCGCGGACTTCAAGTTGCCGAACAGAGCGTGGAGATGGTGGAGCGCAAGGGAACCGGGCATCCCGACCAGATCTGCGACTGCGTCATGGATGCCATATCGGTCGCCCTTTCCAGTGCTTACCTTGAGGAGTTCGGCACCATCCTGCACCACAACATCGACAAGGGACTGTTGGCGGCGGGGCGGGTTGAAAAGTGGTTCGGGGGGGGCGAAGTGCTCGAACCGATGGAATTGACCATCGGCGACCGCGCGACCTTTAACGCCGCAGGCAGGGAAATATCGGTCCTAAAGATAGCCGAAGCTGCGGCGCGAAAGTGGATCGGCGCCCATCTGCGCCTGGTCGATCCCGACCTGCACCTAAACTACCGGTTCAAACTCGCCCCCGGCTCCCGGGAGTTGACCGACATCTTCCAACGCCCCGGCGAGACCCGAGGAGCCAACGACACCTCGGCCGCGGTCGGCTACTTTCCGCTCAGCGCCACCGAGGAGACCGTGCTGAACCTGGAGAGGGAACTGAACGGGGAGCGCTTCAAGGCCCTTTTCCCGGATACCGGCGAGGACGTCAAGGTCATGGGGCTGCGCTGCCGGGACGAACTGGATCTGACGGTGGCCATGCCGCTTTTGGCCGGCAGCATCGGCTCCGAGTCGGCGTATTTTGCCCGCAAAGAGGAGATAGTCGGCGAGATGCGGAGATTTCTGGCCGGCAGGGGAGGTTTTCGCCGAATCTCCCTGCACTTTAACACCCTGGACCAGCCGGGACGCGGCCTGGGAGGAGTTTACCTGTCGCTTTTGGGGACCTCGGCGGAGGACGCCGATT
Source organism: uncultured Geobacter sp. (assembly GCA_903925075.1). Lineage (GTDB taxonomy): Bacteria > Desulfobacterota > Desulfuromonadia > Geobacterales > Geobacteraceae > Geomonas. Next base: position 36,646 of record CAIYDQ010000196.1, on the reverse strand, counting down.
CCGGGCAGGTCGGCAGGGGGAATCGGGTGAACGGCGTGATCCCTATCGGCAGGCCGATCGGCACTGAAGCCGCGGCGGGCAAAAACCCGATGAGCCACGTAGGGAAGGTCTACAACATACTATCCCACCGGATGGCGCGCGAGATCTGCCGGACCGTCGAGGGAGTGCAGGGCGCCTACGTCCTTTTGTTGAGCCGGATCGGCGAACCCGTCGACAAGCCGCTCATGGCCAATGCCCAATTGATGATGGCGCCAGGCAGGCGGGCGGAGGAGGTGGCGGGGGAGGTGGAGGCGCTGTTCGAGCGGGAATTCGCCGGCATCAACGCCTTCTGCCTCGCCCTAGCCAGGGGCGACTACCCGGTGAGCTAAATACTAACTGCCGGCGAAGGGGAGGGGTTCCTAGCTCACCGCTCCTCCCTCCTCCTTTATCCCTCAGTCCTCACCCCTAGCCTTTAGCCCTTAGCCCTCCTCACCTTTTCAACGTTTTTAGTCCGGACTCTTTTGTTGGCGTGCATTTTTATTCGGTTTTTGCTACAATGCCTTTTCTTCTAAAAAGGGGGCCTGAATAATGGGACTTGATGCAAGCGTATTGAGCGATGCGAACCTGACCGAGGACGGAGTTACCGAGACCATCGTCGGCATCACCAAGGGGGTCTTTTCGACCATGGTAATGCTGGATGTAGAGGGCCAACCGGCGCTGTCCGAGCCGGTCGTCAGTTTTCACGAGACCTTGACCGCCATGGTCGGGCTGGCCGGAAGCCACACCGGCATTCTTGCCGTTCACTGCCCGAAAAACCTGGCGTTGCTGATCACTTCCAACATGCTTGGCATGGAGGTGACGGAGATCGACGACGACGTGAACGACGCCATGGGTGAGATCGCCAACATGATCGGCGGAGATATCAAGCACATCTTCTCCCCCAAGGGCGCCGACATTAACCTGTCAATCCCGACCGCCATTTATGGCAGCGACTACATGCTGGAAAGCATGTCCAGCGCAGATTCCCTGGTGCTGCCTTTCGAGTGCTCCGGAGAGCGTTTTCTGCTCACCCTGAAGGTCGGCAAGTAGCGATTCGCAGCATGGACGATTGTTTAAGTTTGGAGCGGCGACAGCGGTTTTAGCCGATGCAGGGCCGCGCCTGCCGTCCATGTGATAATCCCCTTGGAGGATAATTGGATACCATTTTCCTTGAGCTGATAGTCATCTTCGTGCTCATCATCGTTAATGGTTTCTTCGCCTGTTCCGAGTTCGCCATCATCTCCGTCAGAAAGAGCAGGATCGCGCAACTGGTGGCTCAGGGCGATTCTCGCGCCGCCATGGTCGATGCGCTCCAGAAGGATCCTCACCGCCTGCTTGCCATCGTACAAATCGGCATGACCGTGATCGGGTCCAGCGCGTCCGCCGTTGGCGGCGTGATAGCGGTCGATTACATCCGTCCGTTTCTGCAGCAGTCCCACTTCATACTAGTCAGCCGTGCGGCCGAGCCTCTCTCCGTGACCCTCGTGGTCGCGGCCATATCCTACCTGTTGTTGATCCTGGGCGAGTTGGTGCCAAAGACCATCGGTCTGCAGTACGCCGACACCATGTCGCTCGCGGTTGCCAAGCCGATCACGGTCCTTGCCAGGGTTGCCGGGGTGCTGGTTTCCTTTCTGAGCCTATCCACCAAAGCAGTGTTCTCCCTGCTCCGCATCGAGGGGAAGGGTAAAGCGTTCATGACGCGGGAAGAGGTGCAGCATATCGTGGCGGAGGGGCACGAAAGCGGCATCTTCAGCGACACCGAGCATGCCTTCATCGACAACCTGTTTGATTTCACCCATACCTCGGTTCGCGAAGTGATGGTGCCGCGCACCCGGATAGTCGCTTTCGACCTGAGTATGGCGAAGGAAGAAATTTTAAACGGCGTGCTGGACAACATGTATTCGCGCTATCCGGTGTATCTGGGCACCATAGAGGAGATCGTCGGCTTCATCCATGGCAAAGACCTGCTTGGCCGGATGGTGCGGGAGCCCGACTTCGACATCCGTTCCATCGTGCGGCCCCCTTTTTTCGTCCCGGAAGGGAAGAAAGTGAGCGAGCTTTTGAAGGAGATGCAGAAGACCCGGGTGCACATGGCCTTTGTAGTGGATGAGTACGGCAGCATCAGCGGCATCGTCACCACCGAGGATCTGTTGGAGGAACTGGTAGGCGAGATAGAAGACGAGCACGACGTCGGCGAGCCGGGCACGGTGCAAGTGCTGGCCGACGGCAGTTTTTTGGTGGACGCGTTGATTTCCGTATCCGATCTAGAGGACCTGCTGGAGATGGATCTTGGGGACGATCTTCCCTACGACACACTAGCCGGGTTGATACTCGATCGGATCGGACGTTTTCCCGAGAAAGGCGAGACCCTGGAGTTGGGGGCCTACCGTCTCATTTGCGAGGAAGTGACGCCGACCGCCATCTCCAAGGTCAAGATTGAGAAGATCGAAGCCAGCGACGACACAAAGAGTCCGCTTTCCTAGAGAGCAGCCAGTTCAGCCAGCCCCTCCCCCGGTTTTCCCATCACTCCCATCCTTCCCATTGCCTTTCCCCTGAATGACAACCGAAGCCAGCACCGAGATGCCCAGCACCCCCACGATCATGCCCAGCGAGAAATACAGCGGCACCTCCACCAGATCGGCCAGCAGCATCTTCCCCCCGACGAAAACCAGGATGCAGGAGACCCCCAGCTTCAGATAGGCGAACATGCCCATGACGTGGGCCAGCAGGTAGTACAGGGAGCGTAGCCCCATGATGGCGAAGATGTTCGAGCTGTAGACGATGAACGGGTCGCGGGTCACCGCCAGCACCGCGGGGATGGAGTCCACCGCGAAGATCACGTCGCTCGACTCGACCACGACCAGCGTCAAGAAGAGCGGAGTGGCCGCCAAAATGCCGCACCTCTTGATGAAAAAGCTGTCGCCCCGGACCTTCTTGGTGATCGGCAGAAACTTCCGCAGCAGACGCACCAGCAGGTTCTTTTCCGGCTCGATCTTTTCGTCCCCTCCGAAAGCCATGCTGATCCCGGTGTAGATCAGGATGGCGCCGAACAGGTAGACCATCCAGTGGAAACGCTCGATCAGCCCGATGCCCACCACGATGAAGATGCCCCGCAAGATCAACGCGCCGATGATCCCCCACTTCAAAATCCTGGGCTGCTGCTTGGCGGCGATGCCGAAATAAGAGAAGATCATGATGAAAACGAAGAGGTTGTCGACCGAGAGAGACTCTTCGATCACGTATCCGGTGAGGAATTCCAGCGCCTTGGCCTTGCCTAGGTAGCACCAGACCCCCGCGTTGAAGGCGACGGCGAGGCCGACCCAGACCAGCGTCCAGGTGAGGGCCTCCCGAAAATGGATCTCGTGGCTCTTTTTGTTGAAGACGAAAAGGTCGAGGAAGAACATCCCTGCGATGACGGCTGCGAAAGCCAGCCACATAATGCTGTCGTTTGACAAAAAAACTCCTTGGCTGCCGGGCCGACCGATCGTTGATTTCCCGGCGCGAAGCGGCCGGTTTAGCGCGACATCGCCTCCAGGCGGGCGATCCTTTCCTCCATCGGGGGATGGGTGGAGAACAACTGCATCAGCCCCCCCGCGGTGAGCGGGTTGACGATGAACATGTGGGCCGTCGCCGGCCTGGCGTCCTGCATCGGCAGCATGCGCGAGCCGGCGTCGAGTTTTCTCAGGGCGTTGGCCAAAGAGAGCGGGTGTCCGCAAAGCTTGGCCCCTCCTTCGTCCGCCATGAATTCCCGCGACCTGGAAACCGCCAGTTGGATCAGCATGGCGGCGATGGGGGCGATGATCGCCATGGCCAGTCCTCCCATCATGCCGCCACCTTCCTCGTCGTCGCTCCTGTTGCCGAAGATCGCCGCCCACTGCATCATGTTGCCCAGCATGGAGATGGCGCCGGCGATGGTCGCCGCAATGGTGGAGATCAGGATGTCCCGATTGACGACGTGGCTCAACTCGTGCGCCATCACCCCTTCGAGTTCCTCCGGAGTCAGGATGCGCATGATCCCCTCGGTCGCCGCCACCGCCGCGTGCTGTGGGTTTCTGCCGGTGGCGAAGGCGTTCGGGCTCTCCGAAGGGATGACGTAGACCTTGGGCATGGGAATGCCGGCTTGCATGGCGAGTCGTCTGACGATGCCGAAGAACGCCGGATTCTCCATCTCGGTGATTTCCTGAGCGCCGTACATGCGGAGCACGATCTTGTCCGAAAACCAGTAGGAGAAAAGGTTCATGGCGCAGGCCATGAAGAAGGCGAAGAACATCCCTCCCCGCCCGCCGATGGCGCTTCCCATCGCCACCATGATCAAGGTGAGCGAAGTGAGCAGAACAGCTGTCTTAAATTGGTTCATTTCGTTACCTCCCGGATGCGACAAAGTGGAAGTAGGCGCGGGGCAAATAAAAAGACCTTTACCCCGACGCGTGTTGGCACTGGATAAAGGTCTTGCTTACTCTGACATGGATGAAATATAAGTACTGTGTGCTTCGATGTCAATCGTTTACTGAAGGATTGCCGCGCTTTTCGCCCGTGTCCGGCTGCGACCGAGGCAAGAGCCGGCAGTCATCCCCCGATGCGGTCGGTAAGCAAAATCGCCTCGGCAAGCTGGCGCATGGAGATCCTGCGGTCCATGGCGAGCCGCTGCATGCTGCGGAAGGCCTCCGACTCGGTCAGTTTGTCGCGCTCCATGAGGCGCCCCTTGGCCTTCTCGATCACCTTTCGGCTCTCGATGCTCTCCTTGAGCGTCGCCACCTCTTCCTTGAGTTTGTCCACCCTGCGCGCCGCCGCCAGCGAAAGCACCAGGGCCGCCGACAGCTCGTTTTCCCTGACCGGTTTGGCCAGGATGGTGGCAACCACCGACTCGCCCCATTTTTGCACCGCCTCGATGTCGCAGCTCTCGGCGAGCATGATGATGGGGATGCCGAGTTTGTCCCAGATTTTCTTCACCATGGGGCTCAGCTCCTTCTCGGAGGTGTAAAAGTCGACTACGGCGATCTCCGGGTGGCCGTCCAGCGCATCGGCGTAGAGCTCGCCGGGGGTGCTGGGGGCTATTATTTGAGCAAAGCCTTGGCCATTCAGCCTCTTTTTTAGGCTACCCAGCAGCTTCTCATCATGCACGTACAAGATCGCTTTTCCCATGTCGTTCACCTCCTTGCGACGATTCGGACGGCCGCGTTGCGGCAGAGCCACCCTTTCAGTAGCATAGAGCGTTCCAAAAAAAATGAAGTGATGCTATAAGTCTTAGGGACCGCGGAGGCGCCTGTGAAAAAAGAGCATATGAAAAGGGGAATCGTCGTCCTGGTGCTGCTGGCGATAGCAGTGGCCGTGGGCGTTTATCTGCGCCGGACCCCGCAGCAGGACACGGCCGGCAGGGTGCGGATTTCGGGGAATGTGGAAGTGACCGAGGTGCAGGCAAGTTTCAAGGTGGCGGGGCGGGTGCTGTCCCGGCTGGTGGACGAGGGCGCGCAGGTCAAGCGCGGCGAGATCGTGGCCAGGCTTGAGGATGCCGAGCTGCAGGATGCCGTGAGGCTGGCGCAGGCCGATGCCGACGCGGCGGCCGCCACCCTTGCCGAACTCAAGGCCGGTTCCCGGCGCGAGGAGATCGGGCAAGGCGAGGCGCTGTTGGCCAGAGCGGAGGCGGAGGGAGTCCGGGCGGCCGCCGATTACCACCGGGAGTCGGCGCTCTACGCGAAGGAAGTGATTCCCAAGCGCGAGTTGGACGCGGCCCGGGCCGCCAACGACCAGGCCCGAGCCGCGGTAGCCGAGCGGCGGCAGGCGCTGCAACTGCTGCGCAAGGGCGCCAGGCGGGAGCGGATCGACGAAGCCCGGGCGCGTCTGCAAGGAGCGCAGGCGCGCCTGGCCACCGCCCGGGAGCGTCTGGGATATGCGACGCTGACGGCGCCGATCTCCGGAGTGGTGCTGTCCAAAGCGGTGGAGCCCGGCGAGCAGGTAGCGGCGGGGACCCCGGTGGTCACCCTGGGGGATGCGGAACATTGCTGGCTCAAGGGGTACATCCCGGAGACCGAGCTTGGGCGGGTGAAACTTGGGCAAAGCGCGCGGGTGACCACCGACAGCCATCCAGGCAAAGCCTTCCCCGGGACGGTGACCTTCGTCTCCAGCGAGGCGGAGTTCACCCCCAAGAGCGTGCAGACCGAGAAAGAGCGGGTGAAGCTCGTGTACCGGATCAAGATCTCGCTCGCCAATGCGGGGATGGAGTTGAAGCCGGGGATGCCGGCCGATGCCGAGATCGACGCCGTGAGTGTCAGTCAAAGGCGTTAGCCGCTGAGAAATTCCCAGAATTCCCAGAATTCCCAGAATTCCCAGTTGGGGGAGAGCATGGCGGAGCAGGAGGTGATCAGGACCGAGCGGTTGCGAAAGAGCTTCGGTTCGCTGACGGCGGTGGAAGGACTCACCCTGAGCGTGCCTCGGGGCGAGCTTTTCGGGCTGGTCGGTTCCGACGGCGCCGGGAAAAGCACCACCTTGCGGATGCTCACCGGCATCATGGATCCGACAGGCGGCGAAGCCTTCGTCTTGGGGAGCGACATGGCGCGCGAAGCCGACGCGGTGCGCGGGCGGATCGGCTACATGAGCCAGCGTTTTGGATTGTATCCCGACCTGACCGTGTTGGAGAACCTCCTCTTTTATGCCGACATTCAGATGATCCCGCGTCGGGGGCGGGCTGCCAGAATCGAAGAGCTGCTCGATTTCGGCAAGCTGGGCCCTTTCCGCGACCGGGCCGCCGGCAAGCTTTCCGGCGGCATGAAGCAGAAACTTGGCCTTGCCTGCGCGCTGGTGCACAAGCCGCAGGTGCTGTTTTTGGACGAGCCAACCAACGGCGTCGATCCCGTGTCGCGGCGCGATTTTTGGCGGATATTGTACGGGTTATTGGCCGAAGGGGTGACCATCGTCGTGGCCACCGCCTATCTGGACGAAGCGGAGCGTTGCGGCAGAGTAGGGTTGATGCATCGGGGGAAGCTATTGGCCTGCGATACCCCCAAGGGGCTGAAGAGCCTGATGAAAGGCGGAGTTTTGGAGTTGACCGTCAGCGATCCGCGTCGGGCGGTGCGGCTATTGGCCGGGGAATTTCCGACCGGTTCCGTGGCCTTGTTTGGGGAGCGGCTACATCTCTACGCGCCGCAGCCGGACGAGGCGGGGCGAAAAGCCGCGTCGGCCCTGGGTGCCGGTGGCGTGCAACTGACCCTCGTGCGTCAAGTAGAGCCCACCCTTGAGGACCTGTTCGTATCGCTGTTGCGAGGCTAGGACGGTAGGTCCCGGGTCCCTTTCGTCCCCGTGGTCCATCAAGTCCATCAAGTCCATCAAGTCCATTAAGTCCATTAAGTCCATTAAGTCCATTAAGTCCATCACCGAAGCCCCTTAAACGAGGTAGCCAGCGCCGATGACAGCGACAGCAGTTTCCTTAAACGAGCTGACCAAGCGTTTTGGCGAGTTCACCGCGGTGGATCGGGTGACCCTGGAGGTGGCGCGCGGCGAGATTTTCGGGTTTCTTGGTCCCAACGGCGCCGGCAAGTCGACCACCATCCGCATGATGTGCGGCATATTGGCGCCCAGTTCCGGCAGCGGCACGGTAGCCGGCTACGACATCCGGACCCAGTCCGAGCAGATAAAGACGCAGATCGGCTACATGAGCCAGAAGTTTTCGCTTTACGAGGACCTGAGCGTCGAAGAGAACATCGATTTTTACAGCGGCATCTATCGGATCCCGCAGGAGAAGAAGCGGGAGCGCAAAGAGTGGGTGATAGAGATGGCGGGGCTAGGCGAGCAGCGTCGTGCGCGAAGCTCCACCCTTTCCGGCGGTTGGAAACAGCGGCTGGCGTTGGGATGCGCCATCTTGCATGAGCCCCCCATCGTCTTTCTCTACGAGCCCACCTCCGGAGTCGATCCCATCAGCCGCCGCAGCTTTTGGGAGTTGATCTATCGGCTCTCCGGAGAGGGCGTCACCGTCTTCGTGACCACCCACTATATGGAAGAGGCCGAGTGTTGCGATCGTCTCGGCTTCATCTTTGGCGGCGAGCTGATCGCGTTGGGGACCCCATCCCAATTGAAGCAGGAGTTCCCCGGCGAGATCGTGGAGTTGAGGTGCGAGCGTCCCTTCGAGATGTTGAGCCGGGTTGAAGCCGTGGTCGGAGTGCGTCATGCGGCCCTCTTTGGAGCCGGGTTGCACCTGGTAGTGGCAAGCGCCGAGCAGGCCATGGCGACCATCGAACAGGCCCTGCCAGGCGAGCAGTTCAGCATGGAGCGAATCGCCCCCTCCCTGGAGGACCTTTTCGTCTCCTTCATGGAAGCCCGCGCCACCAACCCAGAAAAAGCAAAACCATGAGCCTTCCCATAATTCCCATGACTCCCATGCTTCCCATGACTTCCAGTCCTCCCACAGTCCCAGCCGCCCCCGGAGACCGCCCCTAGATGAAGCCGAAAAGAATCTCAGCCATAGCCCGAAAGGAGTTTCTCCATGTGGTGCGCGACTGGCGGAGCCTCGGCATCGGCATCGCTATTCCCCTGGTGATGCTCTTTCTGTTCGGCTATGCGCTCACCCTCGATGTCGACCGAGTGCCGCTCATCGTCTGGGACCAGAGCGCCACCCCGGCAAGCCGCGACTTCCTCGGCGGCTTCAGCGCCTCGCGCTATTTTCAGCTGGTGGGACAAGCCCAAGGCTACCCCGAAATAGAGCGGGCCATCGACGCCAGGCGGGCGGTGATCGCCCTGATCGTCCCGGTCGACTTCGCCCGTCGGATCGCCTCCGGCCGCGGCGTCTCGGTGCAGGCGATCCTGGACGGCTCGGACTCCAACGTCGCCTCCTTCGCCCTCGGCTACGCCGAGGCGGTGACCCGCGGCTTCAGCGAGCGCGTCACCGTCGACGCCATGCGCCGCAGCGGCCTGCCCCCCCCGGCGCCGGGCCTGGAGTTGCAGCCGCGAGTCTGGTTCAACACCGACATGGAGTCGCGCAACTACATCTTCCCCGGTCTGATAGCCATCGTCATGATGGTGATCGCCGCGCTGCTCACCTCGCTCACCTTCGCGCGCGAATGGGAGACGGGCACCATGGAGCAGTTGATCGCGACGCCGGTGACCGGCGCCGAACTGATGCTGGGCAAGCTGATCCCCTACTTCGCCATCGGCGTGCTCGACCTGATCCTTTCGGTGCTGGTCGGCCAGTTCGTGTTCCAGGTGCCGCTGCGCGGCGAAATATGGCTGATCTTCGCCGCCTCGGCGATCTTTCTGGTCGGGGCGCTGGGGCTGGGGATGCTGATCAGCATCGTCACCAAAAGCCAATTCCTGGCCAGCCAGATCGCCCTGGTGGCCACCATGCTTCCGGCCTTTTTGCTGTCGGGGTTCGTCTTCCCCATCGCCAACATGCCCTATCCGATCCAGCTCTTCACCCATATCGTCACCGCGCGCTACTTCGTGGTGCTGCTGCGCGGCATCTACCTGAAGGGACTGGGGCTGGGCCCGCTCTTGGGCGAGGCCTTGCTGCTGGCCGGCTTCGCGGTCCTGGTGCTCGGCCTGGCCCATCACAAATTCAAGAAGAAGATCGAGTAGCCAAAGGGAGCAGCTTTGTTCGAACGGCTGAAAGCCATGCTGGTCAAGGAATTCATCCAGGTGCTGCGCGACCCGCGCATGCGCTTCGTGGTCTTCGTCATCCCCCTCGTGCAGACCGTGATCTTCGGCTACGCGGTCAATACCGACGTGCGCCACGTAGCCATCGCCGTCTACGACCTGGACAACTCCAGCCGGAGCAGGGAAGTGGCCGACCGCTTCATAAAATCCGGCTATTTCGATCTGCATGAGCGGGTCGTCGCGGAGGCGAGGGCGCGGGAACTGATCGACAGGGGCGAGGTGAAGGCGGTGCTCAGGATGAATCGCGGCTTCGGCGAGCGGCTGGCCGCCGGGCGCGGGGCGCCGCTGCAACTGATCCTGGACGGCACCGATTCCAACACCGCAGGCATCGCCCTCGACTATGCGGCGAGAATCGTTGCGAGTTACAGCGCCTCCTTGCGCATGGACGCCGCCGCGCGCGCCGCAGGGCGGCCGGTCGCCTTGCCCGGGGTGGAACTGTCCAGCCGCGCCTGGTACAACGAAAACCTGGAGAGCCGCAACTTCTTCGTTCCCGCCGTGATAACCAACATCGTCTTCATCATCACCATGCTGCTCTCCAGCATGGCGGTGGTGCGCGAGAAGGAGATCGGCACCATAGAGCAGGTGATCGTCACCCCCATCGGCAAGGGCGAATTCATCCTGGGAAAGACCATCCCCTTCGTGCTGATCGGCTTTTTGGACGTGGCGCTGATCTCGGTGGTTGCCGTTTATTGGTTCGAAGTGCCGCTGCGCGGCTCCATCCCGCTGCTGTTCGGCGCCACAGCGTTATTCCTGATGAGCTCGCTCGGCATCGGTCTGCTCATTTCCACCGTGAGCCGGACCCAGCAGCAGGCGATGATGAGCGCCTTCTTCGTGATCTTTCCCGCCATGCTCCTGTCCGGCTTCGCCTTTCCGATCGAGAGCATGCCGCAGGCGGTGCAGTGGATCACCTACCTGAACCCGATGCGTTTTTTCCTGGTGATCATCCGCGCCATCTTCCAAAAGGGAGTCGGTCTGGCCATCCTCTGGCCGCAATTGTTGGCGCTCTTCGTCATCGGCGTGACCATCCTCTCCGCCGCCGTGCTCCGCTTCAAGAAAACGCTCGCTTGACGCGGCAACCCCGCCCCTGCGATACTGCGGAAGTCAGAGAAGTCAGAGAAGTGGGTGGTCAGGCGACCGCCTGGAAGGACCATACTAAGGAGAGTGCCGGTGGCCAGCGAAGAGAGCAGAAGACACATCCACGTTGCCTGCGCCATCATCGAGCGTGAAGGCTTGGTGCTATCGGCGTTGAGGAGCGCCTCCATGAACCTGCCGCTCAAGTGGGAATTTCCGGGAGGCAAGATCGAAGTCGGCGAGGGGCCGGAGGAGTGCCTGAGGCGCGAGCTGGTGGAGGAAATGGGAGTGCAGATAGCGGTGGCAGCGGCCCTTACCCCCGCCACCCACGACTATCCGACCTTTACCGTCACGCTCTATCCTTATCGCTGCAGCATCGTGAGCGGCGAGATCGTGCTCCACGAGCACTCCGCCATCTCCTGGCTGCCGGCGGCGCGCATGCACGAATTGGACTGGGCCGACGCCGACCTTCCCATCATTGCCGAATACCAGAAGAGCGTCTGCGATCAAAAGACCCCCTCCCCCTCGATGGGCACCAGCGCCAACTAAATTTAAGCCGAGGCTCCCCCTCCCGCAAGGGGAGGGGGGACTGCTTTGCTGCAATGGATGCTGAGTTAGCGCCCCTCTCCCTTGATGGGAGAGGGCTCGTCCGCCGAAGCCTTGGCGAAGGAGGGTTGGGGAGAGGGTGAAAAGCTGGCACAAGGAGTGGCAGAAATACGAGGCACGAGCTTAGCTTAACGTCAGTGGGGGAGGGGCAGTGCGCCGCAGGCGTGCGTCAGGGAAGCTGCAAATCCATGGAATCCTCGATCGCGTCCAGCATGTCGTCGAGTTCATCCTGCTCCAACTGCAGCAAGTCGGTTTCCTGCAACTCCATCAGGTCGATGTTCGGATTGCTTTCCACCCCGATCCCCTTCAGTTTGCAGGCCTCGTTCACCAACCTGACCACGGTCAGTACGGTGTCGCTGGTGTCGAACTTCGCCAGGTGATGGCTGGCGACCACGCCGCTGTAGGTCTTGGGCATGTTCCAGTGCTCCATCAGCCTGGAGCCCTGATCGACGTGCAACTCGTGAAAAATTTCCATCAGCAAATCCTGCTCCAGCGCCGCTTGCGCCACTCCCGCGTTGTTCAGCCGCTCCAGGGCTTTGAGCAGGTACAACTTCCCCACGTCGTGCAGCAGCCCCGCCATATACGCCTGGTCAGCGAACTGGGAATAGCCCGCGGTGCGAGCCAATAATCGGGAGCCTACGGCGCAGGCGTGGCTGTGCTGCCAGAGTAGCCGCATGAAGTCGTTTATCATCGGAACGTTGGATACGTGCAACCCGGCATGCGAAGCCGCCATGGCGAGGTTCGAAACCTGCTTCGCCCCCAGCCGGATAACCGCGTCTTTAATCGTTTCGGTGCGCACCCGCCCCACGTAGACCGTGGAGTTGGCGACCTTGAGGATCTGTCCGGCAAGCGACTGGTCTTCGCTTGCCAAGGCTATGACCGCGTCCATGGTGAAGTCGGTGGTTTCCAGCATTTGCTGCAGCCTGATGGCGATCGGGTGGAAAACCGGGAGATCTATCGGCTGGGTTGTCAACAATCGCTTGATGGTGAGCGACAGGGGCATGCGTTGTTCTCCTGTTCCGGTGAGATGGAGCCTCGGCAGGTTTCCTTCCGGCGTGGGCGGATAATTCAACACTGTAATCCATAACCTTAATCTCTGACAATAACATTCTCGTCGGCCGGCAGATTTTCCCGCTTCGCGTCCTTTTTGGTTTTGTCGCCGGGGTCGCCTGCGGGGTGCGTTGTACGCGGTCGGCCGGCGGCCTCCTTCTTCCCGGCGCCGCGAATTAGCTGTTGCCTTTCGGCGTCGAATCGGTTCAACTAAAGACGCACGTCAGCGCTGGCAACATTTCGGAGTTTAAGCATGAAAGCAGACTATCAAGGCAAGAGGATCGCCGTCGCCATGAGCGGCGGGGTCGATTCCTCAACGGTCGCAGCCCTTTTGCAGCAGCAAGGGGCCCGGGTGATCGGCATCAATATGAAGTTGTTCGAGCGCGAAGGCGAAGACCCGAACGCCGTAGGGGACGCGGCGATGGTTGCAGCCCATCTCGGCATCGAATTTCACCAGCTGTGCCTGGAGGAGCAATTTGCGCGCCTGATCGTGGACGATTTCCAGACGCAATACCTGGGCGGACAGACGCCGAACCCGTGCGTGCGCTGCAACCGTTTCGTGAAGTTCGGGCTCCTCTTGGACCGGGCCCTGGAACTGGGCGCCGATCTGCTGGCGACCGGGCATTACCTGCGCACCAGGCAGGACGACGACGGCCTGTGGCATCTGTTGAAGGCGGCCTGCCTCGCCAAGGACCAGTCGTATTTCCTTTACACGCTGACCCAGCGGCAGTTGAGCCGGGTGATTTTCCCGCTGGGCGAGATGCCGAGCAAGGACGAAGTCCGCCGGCTGGCCGCCGATTTCGGCCTGCCGGTGGCGCAAAAGGGGGACAGCCAGGAGATCTGCTTTGTTCCCGGCGACGATTACGTCGCCTTCCTGGAAAAAGAGTCGCTTTTCGCCTCCCGCCAGGGCGACATCGTCCACAGTAGCGGCGCCGTGCTCGGGCGGCACCACGGCACCCATCGCTATACCATCGGCCAAAGGCGTGGTCTGGGAGTCGCCTGGAAGGAGCCGCTGTACGTGACGGCGATTGACGCGGAAAAGCGTCGGGTGATGGTCGGCGAGGCGCAGGGGTTGTTCGCCGCAGGTCTCAGGGTCGCCGATCTCAACTGGATCGTCGCGCCCAAGGGGGAGCGGGTCGAGACCACCTGCAAGATCCGCTATCGGCAGGAACCGGTGGCGTGCAGCGTCGTCCTGCTGGGCGAGGGTGAGGGCGAGGTGCGTTTCGGCGAGCCCCAGAAGTCGGTGACTCCGGGGCAGTCGGTGGTGTTCTATCGAGGCGACGAACTCTTGGGCGGCGGCCGGATCGTCTCCGCCCTGCCGGACTAGAAAGCTCTCAGACCGGTCGGACCCGTTGGAATGGTCAGACCGGTCAGAGTCAAAAAAAGTTACGCCAGTTTTCCGCCGCAGGTGCTGCAGACGTTGAGCCAGGCTTGGATCAGCGCCTCCTGCTCGCTCCAGGCGTTGCCGAGCCTCAGTTTCAAGAAGCTGGCGTACAGCGAATCGAACAGTTGCGTGCCCTTTTCCAGCAGCACCATCCTCTCGAAGAACACCGCCTCGCGCTCCATCCCCTCGTCGGTGGTGTTGTCCTTCTCCACCTTGACCGCCGGCGCCTTGAACGAGGCGAAGTGGAACAGCTCGCCTTTCAGCGTCATCTTCCAATGGTCGTCGCCGGTCTCCAGGTGCAGGGTCGCCTCGGTGATCTGCTTGTTGTTCAAAAGCGCGCTGCGCACCTCGTTGAAGCGGTCCTGCGGACCCGCCACGGTGATCTTCTGCGCGCCGTTTTCGCCGGAGCCCAGGAGCACCACGCGGTCGTCCAGATAGCCCACGAACGGCTCCTTCTCCAGCAGGATGCCGGGCTGGTTGACGCTGTACTCGGAGGCCTCGTTCATGGTCTGGTACATGAGCCAGAGCATGAAGTCGGTGCCCAGCCACTGGTTCTCCTTGACCAGTTCCAGATAGTTGTCGCCCCCCGCCTTGTTGGCCTGCTTCAAGAGCAGTTTGTTCCCTTCGTCGAGCACGCTCTCCGCCCGCGCATAGGGGTGGAAGGCGGCAAGCCTCAGCCCCTCGAAAGTTTTCTTGAAGTGATCCTCGAAAAGCTCGATCACCTTGGGCGAGAGGGAGCTGAAGGTCAAGGTGCCGCTCTGCGTGTCCCAGACGGCGTCGTAGGTGGCGGGGGTCGGCAGGGTCTGGGAAAGGAGCATGGCGTGCACCGCTTCCTTCAGGTCCTCCTTTTTCTGCTTGGGAACCTTGGTGAAGCCGGGGTTCTCGGCCAGGAACTCGTCCTGCGCCTTCTCCAGGTGCGCCTTCAGTATCGCCGAGGGGACCGCGCGCTTGTCGCGGCGCAGCGTGAAGATGAAATAATGGTCGCGGCAGCAGGTCGCCGCCGAGGCGAAATCCGAGGACTTCGGGTCGTCCAGATGGACCCAGCCGAGCGAGAGCTCTTCGCTTCCCTGGTCGATCGGGTTGAACCGGTTTGCCGCCAGTTGCTTCAGGACGAAATCGCCGAGTTCCTCCTTGGGGAGTTCCCCCAGTACTTTGAAATGACAGACGCTTACGGTGTTGGCGAGGATGCCCATGCTTGATCTCCTTCGTTGTGTGCTTTAGCTTGCTGCCGGGGAGAGCATGGATACACCTTTTGAGCTTCCGGGGCAAGTTAAAATGAGCCCCGCCGCTCCTAGAGCCCCGCTTTTTGCCTCCGGTATTCCTGCTCCGAAATCAGCCCCAAGCTTCTCAATCTGCGCAGCCTCAGCAGCTGTTCCAGGTTCGCCCGTGGCCCGGGTGCCTGGTCCTTCAGGCCCGACACCAGGTAAAGCTTGCCGTCATAGCTCACCGCCAGCCCCGAGCCGTCGGGGAGGAAGGCGCCCCTGCTCCGGGTCGGAAAGGAGAAGAGGGTTCTGCCGTTTTCATAGACCCGTCCGTCCAGGAAGGTGAAGGCGCCGGACGGGGAAATGGCCGGATAGTCGCCGGGCGCAGGCCAGGCGTAGATCTCGCGGCCGTCCGGGATGCTCAGCCGGCGGGTCAGGGCGTGGTCGTCTCCCACCAGCAGGCTTTCGCCGTCCGGGGTGTAGAGCGGCCCACCCGAGCCGACCGAGGTCTTGCCCACCTCCCGTTCGGCGCCGTCTTCCAAGCGACGGACGGCGATGCTCTGGTAAGGGGCGAAGTTCGGCCGGGTTTTCAGGGAACCGTAGGCGATTTCGTCGCCGTAGGGGGAAATGTCCAGGGAGAGGGTGCGCAGCAGGTCGTGTTCAAGCCGCTTGGCCTCGGCTGGCGGCACCGTGACGCGGCTCAAGGTGGTGGCGACCGGGGGAGTCAAACCGTCCCAGAGGTAGAGAAGCGAGGTAAGCTCGCAGCCGGCCTCGACGTTCCCGACGCCCAGCGCCGCGGCCAGCAGTTGGGATTCCGAGCGCCAGGTCATCGAGGTGATCGTTTCCGGTATGGTTGCCTCGGCGAAGGGGCGACCCTGCCGGTCGAAGAGGCGCAGGAAAGTATGGCCTTGGGCCGGGAGCGCTGCCGCCAGTTTTTCTCCGCCGGGCGAAAAGCACAGTGCCGTCGCGGCCCCTTGGGCGAGCTCTCGGGCGACCCCGTCGCTGCCGATCATCAACAGCGTTCCCTTGGAGATCGCGGCCAGGCGCCCGTTGCCGCTAGCGGCGATAGGAGCGCCGGCGTCGGCCTTGGACAGCTCCCTGACCGCGAAGCCGTCCGGCAGCAGCGTCCCCTGCGTCGCGACCGTGCAGCCGGCGAGGCTGCCGAGGATAAAAGGGAAAAGCGCGAGTAGGCGAAATCGGTTCATAGCTGGGCCCCCTTTGACGAGGTGCCCAGTGTAGCGGATTTGTCTCGGCAAGACAACGCTTTCGGTCGACTGCTCCGACGAGTCCGACCGGTCCGACCGGTCCGACTGGTCCGACCTGTGCTAGAATCGGGTGTCCGGCAACCCGCCCCCAAAGGAGGACAGCCCATGCAGGTGGTACTGCTGCGTTTCCGGCTCCTGCTTCCCAGCCGCACCCTCAAGGAGAAGCGGAGCATCGTCAAAAGCATCCTCGGCCGAGCCCGCAACAGGTTCAACGTCGCTTGCTGCGAATCGGGGCTCAACGATCAGCCCGCCGACGCCGAACTTGCCTTCGTCACCGTGGCCGACAGCTTCACCCGCGGCAGGCACCTGATGCAGGAGCTGGAGAAGTGGCTCCTCTCCGAGCGCCAGGACATCGAGGTGAGCGACGTGCTGGTCGAGGAGCTGTGACAATTGCCTGCTTCCCAGCCTCGGCAAAATGTGGTAGCTTCCCGAGACTGCATCTAAGAAACGGGGTGAAGCGGGCATGGCTCAAGAAGACCTGAACAGACTGACCATCGACAAGGAGCGCTATGCTCCCGCCAAAGGCAGGGGGAAAGGCCGGCGTTTCTGGGTCGTGCTCTGCATGGTCGCGCTCTTGCTGATCCTCGGCGCCTGGCGCCTGATCGCTAATCGCAGCGTGGAGGTGGAGGTGGCCACCGTCTCGCTGGTCTACCCTTCCCAGACCTTTTCCGTCCTGAACGCCAGCGGCTACGTGGTGGCGCAGCGCAAAGCGGCGGTCTCCTCCAAGGCGACCGGCAGGCTCGAGTGGCTGGGAGTCGAGGAGGGGAGCGTCGTGCGCGAGGGGCAACTGCTGGCGCGCCTTGAGAACCGCGACGTGGCGGCGGCGAAGAACCAGGCCGTGGCCAATGTGGCGGCTTCCCGGGATTCCCTGGTGCAGGCGCAGGTGGAAGAAAAGGATGCGGCGCGCGCCCTTACCCGCGCCAAGGAGCTGTTTTCCCAGGGGATCATCTCCCGCTCCGATTTCGACACCGCCGAGGCCCGCTACAACCGGGACGTGGCGGCGACGGCCGGGGCGAACTCGGCGATCCGAGGGGCCAAGGCCGGCCTGAACGGCGCCGAGGCCTCGCTCGACTACACCCTGATCCGCGCCCCCTTCGACGGGGTGGTGCTGACCAAGAACGCGGACGTGGGGGACATCGTCTCGCCGCTGGCGGCGGCCGCCAACGCCAAGGCGGCGGTGGTGACGCTCGCGGACATGGGGTCGCTGGAGGTGGAGGCCGACGTCTCGGAGGCCAACATCGGCAAGGTTCGGGCGGGGCAGCCCTGCGAGATCCTGCTGGACGCGCTCCCCGACTCCCGCTTTCGCGGTCTCTTGCACACCGTCGTGCCCACCGCTGACCGCAGCAAGGGAAGCGTGCTGGTGAAGGTCCGCTTCCTGGACCGGGACAAGCGCATCCTCCCCGAGATGAGCGCCAAGGTCGCCTTCCTGGAGCGGCCGGTGCAGGCGGGCGAAGGGAGGCCGCGGGTGGCGCTCTCCCCCTCCGCCATCGCCAGCCGCGACGGCAAGAGCTTCGTCTTCGTGATCAAGGGCGATCGCGTGGTCGAGACCCCGGTCGCGCTCGGCCCGCGCCTGGGCGACCTGGTGGAGGTGGTGTCGGGGGTGAAGGCCGGGGAGCGCATCGCCGTCAAGCCGCTCGACAAGCTGCACGACCAAAGCCGCGTCAAGACGGCGGAAAAGTAAGCATGGACGCCGCCGCTCCCCCCATCGTCGTCATCCGCAACCTCACCAAGAGCTATCGCCGCGGCAGCCAGTCGATACAGGTCCTCTCCGGCATCAACTTCGACATCGCCCGCGGCGAATTCGTGGCGCTGATGGGACCGTCCGGCTCCGGCAAGAGCACCCTCTTGAACCTGATCGCCGGCATCGACTCGGCGGACGAAGGTTCGATCCGCATCGGCGAGCAGGAGATCACCCGGCTGAGCGAAAGGGAGCTGGCCCACTGGCGCGCCGGCCACGTCGGCTTCATCTTCCAGTTCTACAACCTGATACCGGTCTTGACCGCCTACGAAAACGTGGAGCTGCCGCTGCTTTTGACCACCCTGAAGCGCCGGGAGCGGCGCGAGCACGTGGAGGCGGTGCTCTCCGTGGTGGGGCTTGCCGACCGCATGGACCATTATCCTTCCCAGCTCTCCGGTGGCCAGCAGCAGCGGGTCGCCATAGCCCGCGCCATCGTCACCGACCCGGAGATCCTGGTGGCGGACGAGCCGACCGGCGACCTGGACCGGGTCTCGGCGGAAGAGATCCTGCAGCTCATGGACCGGTTGGTGCGGGAATTCAAAAAGACCGTGATCATGGTGACCCACGACCCGCGCGCGGCCGAGAAGGCGCACGTCATCCGGCACCTGGAGAAGGGCGAGTTGAGCGTGACCTGACATGGGCATTCCCTACTCTTACAGCTTTCGCAATCTCTGGACCCGGCGACTCACCACGCTCTTGACCGCCAGCGGCATGGGGCTGGTGGTTTTCGTGTTCGCCGCCACCTTGATGCTGGCCGAGGGGTTGCAGCAGACCCTGGTGCAGACCGGCTCGCCCGACAACGTGGTGGTGCTGAGGAAATCGGCCAACTCCGAGGTGCAAAGCGGGGTGGAGCGGGCGCAGGCGGCCCTTTTGGAGAGCCAGCCGGAGGTGGCCATCGGCCCCGACGGCAGGCCGCTTTTGGCCAAGGAACTGGTGGTGCTGATCAACCTCAGAAAGCGCGGCGGCAACAAGCCCGCCAACGTGGTGATCAGGGGGGTAAGCGCCGCCTCGCTGCAACTGCGCCCCGCCATTGGGCTCAAGGTCGGCCGCATGCCGCGTCCGGGTTCGGTGGAGGTGATCGCCGGCGAGAGCCTGGCGCGGCGCTTCAAGGGTTGCGGCCTGGGAGAGACGCTCAGGTTCGGCATGCGCGACTGGCGGGTGGTGGGAGTGTTCGACGCCGGCTCGACCGGCTTTTCCTCCGAGATCTGGGGGGACGCGGATCAGATGATGCAGGCCTTTCGCCGGCAGGTCTATTCCTCCGTCATCTTCCGCCTGAAAGACACCAACGCCTTCGACGCCTACAAGGCGCGGGTGGAGGGAGACCCGAGGCTGACCGTGGAGGCCAAGCGCGAGACCCGTTACTACCTGGACCAGTCCGAGGCCATGTCCCGCTTTCTGCGCATCCTGGGGTTGGTGTTGACCGTCGTCTTCTCCATCGGCGCCGTGATCGGCGCCACCATCACCATGTACGCCGCGGTCGCCAACCGGGTCACCGAGATCGGCACCCTGCGGGCGCTCGGTTTCCAGAGAAAGAGCATCCTGCTGGCCTTCGTCATGGAGGCGCTGCTCTTGGGGCTTTGCGGCGGCCTGCTTGGCGTGGGAGCCGCCTCCTTCATGCAGCTCATCACCATTTCCACCATGAACTGGGCCTCGTTTTCCGAGCTGGCCTTTTCCTTCACCCTCACCTTCGGGATACTCTGGAAATCGTTGCTCTTTTCCCTGGTGATGGGATTCATCGGCGGAGCGTTGCCGGCGGTGCGCGCCTCCCGGATGAACATCGTCGAGGCGCTGCGGGCTACCTGAAAAATCCGCAAACGTTCACCACGGAGAAAACCGGGGAAAATCAGAATCTTGAAGAATTGGAAAGTCAAAGGCAAGAGCTTTAACCACAGAGGTACCCAGAGGCACACAGAGGAAAACCTAAACGGGAAAACCTAAACGGAAGACGGTTTACAAGATTATTGTCGTGTGTTTTCCTCTGAGCGCCTCTGAGTACCTCTGTGGTTAACGCCTTTGATAGGTTTACGCCTTGGATTGGTTTTAACCCCAAGCTTTTTGCTTTTCTCAGATTTCCTCAGATTTTCTCCGTGGCAAACGGTTTGTCTTTGCTTTTGGTGATTCATGTTCATGATCAAATACGTGCTGCGGAACCTGTTCCGCCATAAGCTCCGCTCGATCCTGACCGTGGTCGGCGTCGCCGTCGCCGTGCTCGCCTTCGGCCTTTTGCGCACCCTGGTGGGGCTTTGGTACTCGGGCGCCGAACACGCCTCGGCCACCAGGCTCGTCACCAGAAACGCGATCTCCCTGATCTTCCCGCTGCCGGTCTCCTATCTGGAGCGGATCCGCGGGGTGCCGGGGGTGGACTCGGTCTCCTACGGCAACTGGTTCGGCGGCATCTACATCGACGAGAAACATTTCTTCGCCAACTACGCCATCGAGCCCAAAACCTACCTCGATCTCTACCCCGAATTCGTGCTCCCCGCCAAGGAGCGCAACGACTTCTTCCTCGACCGCAAGGGGTGCATCGCCGGGGCCAGGCTCGCCAAGCTCTACGGCTGGAAAGTCGGCGACCTGATCACCCTGAAAGGGACCATCTTTCCAGGCCAGTGGGAATTCGTGCTGCGCGGCGTGTTTCACGGTGCGGAAAAGTCCACCGACGACCGGGCGCTCATGTTCCACTGGAGTTACCTGAACGAGAGCATGAGAAAGAGCGCGCCCAGGCGCGCCGATCAGGTCGGCTTCTACGTGATCGGCGTGAAAAAGCCCGAACTGGCCCCCGAGGTCGCCCTGAAGGTGGACGCGCTCTTCAAAAACTCGCTGGCCGAAACCCTGACCGAGACCGAGCGCGCCTTCCAGATGGGTTTCGTCTCCATGACCGAGGCGATCATGGTGGCGATCCAGATCGTCTCCTACATGGTGATCGCCATCATCATGGTGGTGGCGGCCAACACCATGGCGATGACGGCGCGCGAGCGGATCGGCGAGTACGCCACCCTGAAGACGCTCGGCTTCAAGTCGGGGCACCTGGGGGGCCTGATCTTCGGCGAGTCGGTGTCCATTTCCCTTCTGGGCGGGGCGATCGGGGCGCTGGCCACCTTTCCCGCCGCCGCCTGGATCGAGACCGCGCTCGCCCAGTATTTCCCCTCCTTCAGCGTCTCGGTCGAGACCATCCTGCTGGAGTTGCTGGCCGCCCTGGTGGTCGGGGTGGTTTCCGGCATCTTCCCGACATGGAGGGGCTCCACCATCCGCATCGCGGACGGCCTGAGAAGAATCGGCTGAGAACTTATTTATTGACGTTTTACCCGGAGGTTTTTCTTGAAATCAGTGCGTCTCCCCCATGACCGCATCGTCTGGCTGCTGCTGGTCGTCTCGCTTTTCCTCTACCTGGCCGAGTATTTCATCTTCCGCCGCGGCGACGAGATCGGCTTCAGCTTCATGTCCAACGTCGCCTTCCTCCCGGTCTACGTGCTCTTCGTCACCCTGATGATCGAGCGCGTCTTGAAGGAGCGCGAGCGCGAGGCGATGATGAAGAAGATGAACATGGTGATCGGCGTCTTCTTCAGCGAGGTCGGCTCCCATCTGCTGCGGGACTTTTTGGAGTTCTTCTCGGACGGCGAGGAGCTCTCCAAGAGGCTCAGGCCCTCGGTCCACTGGCGGGACGCCGATTTCGACCAGGCCCGCGAGTTCCTGAAAGGCCAGGACGTCGTGCTCGACTCCCGCCTCGGCGACCTGGCCGCCTTGAAGGCCTTTCTGGCCGAAAAGAAGTCGGTCATGCTGACGCTTTTGGAAAACCCGAACCTCCTTGAGCACGCCGCCTTCACCGACCTGCTCTGGGCCGTGTTCCACCTGGTCGAGGAACTGCAGGCGCGCCAATCGCTGCAGCAGCTGCCGCAATCGGACCTGGACCATCTCTCCGGCGACATGAAACGGGCGCACACCTACCTGCTGATCGAGTGGTTGTCCTACATGCGCCATCTCAGGAGCGACTACCCCTACCTCTTCTCGCTCGCGGTCAGAATGAACCCCATGAACCCGCAGGCGCGCCCCGAGGTGGTCTGAGCGGTAAAAAAACGTTGCAAATTTGCGGTCGTTGCCTTATAAATATACGCTTCACGACTGCCACTACCCCTGCCTAAAAGGTGACCACGAGCTTTGAAAGAAAAGCAGACACTGGCGACACTCCGACAGGAAATAGATGCGGTGGACGACCGCATCCTGGAACTCTTGAACCACCGGGCCACCCTGGTCATGCAGGTCGGCGCGCTGAAGTCGCAAAACCACAGCGACTTCCACGTGCCCAGCCGCGAGCGGGAGATCTACGACCGGCTCACCGCCGCCAACCCCGGCCCCTTCCCGGCCGAGGCGGTGCGCGGCGTGTTCCGCGAGATCATCTCCGCCTCGCTCGCCCTGGAAAGCCCGATGAAGGTGGCCTTCCTGGGACCCAAGGCGACCTTCAGCCACCTGGCCGCCATGCAGCAGTTCGGCCTCTCCGCCGAGCTCATGCCCGAGCGCTCCATCCCCGCCGTCTTCGAGGCGGTGGAGAAGGGGGAGGCCTATTACGGCCTGGTGCCGGTGGAGAACTCCACCGACGGCATGATCTCCCACACGCTCGACATGTTCATGGAGAGCGAGCTGAAGATCAACGCCGAGGTGCTCCTGGAGGTCTCGCACTACCTGCTCTCGCGCACCGGCCGCTTCGAGGACGTGAAGAAGGTCTACTCCCACCCGCAGCCGCTCGCCCAGTGCCGCAAATGGCTGGCCGAAAACCTCCCCAACGTGCCGCTGGTGGACGTGGCCTCCACGACGCTCGCGGCCCAGATCGTGGGCGAGGACTACAACGCGGCGGCCATCGCCAGCGAGTACGCCGCCTCCATCTACAACCTGAAGGTCGTCAAGGCGCGCATCGAGGACCAGGTGAACAACTTCACCCGTTTCCTGGTGATCGGCAGGAAGATGGCCGACAAGTGCGGAGACGACAAGACCTCGCTGATGTTCTCGGTCCGCGACGAACCGGGCGTGCTGCACCGCATGCTGGAGCCCTTCGCCCGGCGCGGCATCAACCTTTCCAAGATCGAATCGCGCCCGCTGAAAGGCAAGGCGTGGGAATATATCTTCTTCCTGGATCTCTCCGGCCACATCACGGACCCCGAGGTGGCGGTGGCGGTGCAGGATCTCTCCGCCTGCTGCCAGTTCGTCAAGGTGCTCGGCTCCTATCCGCGGGCCCGCTCGTGAGGGTCGGTTAGGCATGGCGCTTATCAACAAGTTGGCGGTAATCGGGGTGGGGCTGATCGGCGGCTCGCTCGCCCGGGTGCTGCGCGAAAAGGGGGCCGTTTCGCGGGTGGTCGGCATCGGCCGCGGCGAGGCGAACCTCAGGCGCGGCGTGGAACTGGGGGTTTTGGACGGTTACTGTCTGGATGCCAGGGAAGGGGTGGCCGGCGCCGACCTGGTGTTCGTGGCCACCCCCGTCTGCTCGATACCCGCCGTGGTGGCCGAGATCGCCCCTTACCTCGCGCCGGGCTGCGTCGTCACCGACGGCGGCTCGGTCAAGGAATTCGTGGTGGACGCCTGCGAGCCGCTCATGCCGGAAGGGACCTTCTTCGTTGGCGGGCACCCGATCGCCGGCACCGAGCACTCGGGGGTGGAAGCCTCCTTCGCCGAGCTTTACCAGGGGAAGCGCTGCATCGTCACCCCGACTAAGAGGACCGATCCGGCCGCGCTCGCCAAGGTGGTGGAGCTCTGGCAGATCGCCGGTTCCTCGGTGCCGCTCATGGATCCGGCGCAGCACGACCGGGTAGTGGCGGCCATCTCCCATCTGCCGCACATGGTCGCCTACTCGCTGGTGAACGCCGTCGACGGCTACGACCGTCCCGGCGGCGATCTGCTCTCCTTCTCCGCCGGGGGGTTCAGGGATTTCACCCGGATCGCCTCCTCGGACCCGGTGATGTGGCGCGACATCGCCCTCACCAACCGGGACGCCATCCTGGAGACCATGGACTTTTTCTCCGGCTACCTGGAGAGACTGCGAACGCTGGTGGAGACGGGAGACGGCGGCGGGCTGGAGTCGTTCTTCAAGAACTCCAAACAAAAACGCGACGCGATTCTTTAAACAACGTCAAAACCTTTTGAACAGGGATAAAAAGATACAGGGGATACGGCAAAGACAGACAAGACTTTGGGGTAAACCAAAAAGCCTTTAGGCTTGGTTAAACAAAAAGCTTAAGACTTTAGTCTTGGTTAAACCAAAAAGCTTTAAAGCCTTTAGATTTTATCGGAGTTATCCCCTGTATCCGTTTGATCCCTGTTGAATTGCCTTGTATGTTTTTGCCTTGTATCACTGTCGACGGTCAGGGGATTTATGAACAGTTATACGGTTAATAGCGCGAGCGGCGTGCGGGGCGAGATCCGCGTTCCCGGCGACAAATCCATATCGCACCGCTCCATCATGTTCGGCTCCATCGCCTCCGGCGTCACCAGGGTTACCGGTTTTCTGCGCGGCGAAGACGCGCTCGCCACCCTGGAGGCCTTCCGCGCCATGGGGGTCGAGGTGGAGGACGACGGCGAAACGCTGACCATCCACGGCAAGGGACTGCGCGGCCTGTCGGAGCCGACGGACCTGCTCGACTGCGGCAATTCCGGCACTTCCATGCGGCTTTTGACCGGCCTTTTGGCCGGACAAAACTTCTTTTCCGTGCTCTCCGGCGACAAGTACCTGAGGGCGCGGCCGATGAAGCGCGTGGTGACGCCGCTGGCGCTGATGGGGGCGCGCATCCTGGGGCGCGCCGGCGGAGAGAAGGCGCCGCTCGCCATTCAGGGGTGCCAACTGAAAGGGATCGAGTACGACTCGCCCATCTCCAGCGCCCAGGTGAAGTCCGCCATCCTCTTGGCCGGCCTCTACGCCGAAGGGGACACGGTGGTGCGCGAGCCGCACCTCTCCCGGGACCACTCGGAGCGGATGCTGCGCCACTTCGGCGCCCGGGTCGAGAGCTTCCCCGGCGGCGTCAGGCTCTCCGGAGGCGCGCAACTCTCCGGGCGCGACATCGCCGTCCCCGGCGACATCTCCTCGGCCGCCTTCTTCATGGTCGCCGCGCTGATTGTCCCCGGTTCCGAGCTGATCATCCGCGGGGTCGGCGTCAACCCGACCCGCACCGGCGTCATCGACATCCTCAAGGGGATGGGGGGCGACCTGGAACTTCTGAACCCTCGGGAGGAATCCGGCGAACCGGTAGCCGACCTCAGGGTCCGCTCCTCAAAGCTCAAGGCGATGCGCATCTGCGGCGAACTGGTGCCGCGCGCCATCGACGAGTTCCCCGCCATCTGCGTGGCCGCGGCGCTGGCCGAAGGGGTCACCGTGATCGGCGACGCCTCGGAACTCAGGGTGAAGGAAACCGACCGCATCGCCGCCATGGCCGCCAACCTGCGGCTGGCGGGGGTCGAGGTGACGGAAACTCCCGACGGCATGGAGATCACCGGCCAGGGCTCCCTGAAGGCCGCCGCCTTCGACAGCTTCGGCGATCACCGGATAGCGATGTCCATGACGGTCGCGGCCCTCACCGCTCCCGGCCAGAGCTCCGTCTCCGACGTCGATTGCATCGCCACCTCCTTTCCCGGTTTCCGCGAACTTTTGGCCGGAGTCGTGGTCAGTTGAGCGCGCGGCTACGGGCAAACGGGGTGATCATCGCCATCGACGGTCCCTCGGGAGCGGGCAAGAGCAGCATCACCAAACTCTTGGCGCGGCGCCTGGGGTACCTCCATATCGATACCGGCGCCATGTTCCGCGCGGTGGCGCTGATGGCCAAGCGGGCGCAGATCGCCTGCGAGGACGACCCGGCGCTGGCCGTGCTCTGCCGCGGGCTCGACATCTCCTTTTGCCGCGACGGCGAAAACTGCCGGGTGCTGGCCAACGGCGAGGACGTCTCCGGCGCCATCAGGAGCGAGGAGATAGGTCTTCTGACCTCCTGCGTCTCGGCCCGCAGACCCGTGCGCGACGCCCTGCTCGCCATGCAGCGCGGCATGGGGGAGGCGGGGGGCGTGGTGCTGGAAGGACGCGACATCGGCACCGTGGTCTTTCCCGACGCCGAGGTGAAATTTTTCCTGTCGGCGAGCGCCGAGGAGCGCGGCCGGCGCCGCTATCTGGAATTGACCGCGCGCGGCGAACAGGTCTCGCTTAAGGAAACCATCGACAAGGTGGCGCTGCGCGACCGGCAGGACGAGGGGCGCGAATACGCCCCGCTCAGAAAGGCCGCCGACGCGGTCGACATAGACTCCACCTCGCTCTCCATGGACGAGGTGCTGGCATTGATGGAGAGCGCCGTCCGGCAGAAGCTCGCGGCGCTACAAGGGGAATGACCATGGAACTGATACTGGCAAAGCAGGCCGGTTTCTGCTTCGGCGTGAAACGCGCCACCCAGCTGGCCTTCGAGGCGGCCGACAAGGGGGGCGAGACCTACACGCTCGGCCCCATCATCCATTCGCCCCAAGTGGTGGCGAGGCTTGAGGACATGGGGGTGAAGCCGCTCGACGACGTCAACGAAGTGGATCGCGGCACCATCATCATCCGCTCCCACGGGGTGGCGGCCAAGGAGTTGGAGGCGGTGATCAGCCGCAACCTGGAGATCGTGGACGCCACCTGCCCCTTCGTGAAAAAGGCGCAGGAGCACGTGGCGAGCCTCTCCGCCGCCGGCTACCACGTGGTGGTGGTCGGGGACGCCGACCACCCCGAGGTGCAGGGGATCGTCTCCTACGCCTCCGGCAAGGTCTACGTGGTGGGCTCGGGCGAAGAGGCCGAGCGGCTGCCGCGCATGGCCAAGATCGGCGTGGTGGCGCAGACCACCCAGTCCTTCGAGAACCTGCGGGCCGTGGTCACCGCCTGCCTGGGCAAGGGGGGGGAGATCCGCGTCTATCACACCATCTGCGACGCCACCGCCGTGCGCCAGGAGGAGGCGAAGGAGTTGGCCGGCAAGGTGGACTGCATGATCGTCATCGGCGGCTACAACAGCGCCAACACCAAGCGGTTGGCCGAGGTCTGCAGCGAGCTCCTGCCGCGCACCCACCACATCGAAATCGCCAGCCAATTGAACCCGGATTGGTTCGACGGCGTGGAGAAAGTGGGCATCACGGCGGGCGCCTCGACCCCCAAGTGGCTGATCGACGACGTGATCGAACGAATAAGAGAGATAGATGAAGATAAAATACGTTGAATTTTTTCACAGATGTGATAAATTAGCTCGATTTTATAGGAGATTAATCTAGGGGGTACGGCTTTCGATGGGTGATGAAAAAAGAGCGTTCAAGAAAAAAGATATGCCGATTAGGCGGTTACACGATACTGACGAGGATCTGGAGCAGTCGGAACAGGGCGAGTTCGCCGATCTGTTTCAAGACAGCCTGAGGCAGCCGCAAAGCGGCGAAGTCGTCAAGGGCGTGGTGGTCCAGATCGAGCAGGACATCGTTTTGGTCGATGTCGGCTACAAGTCGGAAGGGTGCATCCGCATCGGCGAATTCATCGACGAGAGCGGCGAGTTGACCGTGAAGGTCGGTGACGAAGTGAACGTCTACTTCGAGCGCGGCGAAAACATCCGGGGCCACATGGTCCTCTCCAAGAAGAAAGCCGACTCGCAAGTGGCCTGGGAGACCATCGCCGCCGCAGGCGAGGGTGGCGTCATCGAGGGGAAGATCACCGGCAAGGTGAAGGGGGGCATGACCGTCGATGTCGGCGTCGAGGCCTTCCTTCCCGCTTCCCAAGTTGACCTTCGTCCCGGCGGCAACATGGACCGCTTCGTAGGGCAGACCTACCAGTTCAAGATCCTGAAGCTGAACCGCAAGCGGGGCAACCTGGTGCTTTCCCGTCGCGTGCTGCTCGAAGAGGAGCGCGACAAGGCGAGGACCGAGACCCTGGCGACCCTGAAGGAAGGGGACGTGGTTTCCGGCGTGGTCAAGAACATAGCCGAGTACGGCGCCTTCGTGGATCTGGGCGGCGTGGACGGCCTGCTGCACGTCACCGACATGTCCTGGGGCCGGCTCGGCCACCCCTCCGAAATGGTGAAGGTGGGCGACACCCTGAACGTGATGGTGCTCAAGTACGACCGCGACAAGGGGAAGATCTCCCTGGGGCTGAAGCAGACCGTGCCCGATCCCTGGTTGAACGTGAACGAGCGTTACCAGGAAGGCGAGAAGGTACGCGGCAAGGTGGTGAGCCTCACCGACTACGGCGCATTCATCTCGCTGGAGGACGGCATCGAGGGCCTCGTGCACGTCTCCGAGATGTCCTGGACCAGAAGGGTGCGTCATCCCTCCGAGATCCTCAAGACTGGCGAGGAAGTGGAAGCCGTCATCCTGGGAGTCGATCCGGGCAACCGCAGGATTTCGCTGGGCCTGAAGCAGACCGAAGTGAACCCCTGGACCGTGATCGGCGAGCGCTACCCGGTCGGCACCAAGATCGAAGGGCAGATCAAGAACATCACCGACTTCGGCGTCTTCATCGGCATCGAAGACGGCATCGACGGCCTGGTGCACGTCTCCGACATCTCCTGGACCCGCCGCGTCAAGCATCCGGGCGAGCTGTTCGGCAAGGGACAGACCGTGCAGGCGGTGGTCTTGAACATCGACGTCGACAACGAGAGGCTCTCCCTGGGCATCAAGCAGCTGGTGCCGGATCCCTGGGACGAGATCCCGAGAAAATACCGTCCCGGCTCCAGAGTAAAGGGCAAAGTCACCTCCGTTACCGATTTCGGCGTCTTCCTTGAGATCGAGGAAGGGATCGAGGGCCTCGTGCACGTCTCCGAGCTGTCCCACGAGAAAGTGGCTACCCCCAAGGACTTCGCCAACGTCGGCGACGAGCTGGAAGCGGTAGTGCTGAACGTGGACATGGTCGAGAAGAAGATCGCCCTGTCGATCAAGTCGCTGCAAAGCGCCATCGACAAGGCCGAGCTGGCCTCCTACATGGGAGCCCAGGGCGAAGCGACCTCCAGCTTCGGCGACCTTTTGAAAGAGAAACTGAAGAAAAGCACCGAAGAGTAAGGTTGGCATTCGATTCGCGAATCGTGTAATTCAATAGCAGGATTGAGGTGTTAAATGACCAAGAGCGAACTGATAGACAAGCTGGTGGAAGTGCGTAGCGTGCTGACGCGCAAGGATTCGGAGGCGGTAGTATCGATGGTCTTCGATGCCATGAGTGAGGCGCTCACCTCAGGAGACAAGGTGGAGATCCGCGGTTTCGGGAGCTTCACCATCAGGGATCGCGAGCCGCGCGAGGCGAGGAACCCGAAGAGCGGCGAGATCGTCAGCATACCGTCCAAGAAGACCCCGTTCTTCAAGACCGGCAAGGATCTGCGCGAGCGCGTAAACAACATGTAGCAGTCGGGTGATGCCGGCGACCGGCCCGGGTGGCGGAATTGGTAGACGCAAGGGACTTAAAATCCCTCGCTCGTAAGGGCGTACCGGTTCGATTCCGGTCCCGGGCACCAACAAAACAAAGGCTTTACGGGTTTTTCCCGTAAAGCCTTTTTGCTTAGCAGCAATTCTGATAGCTTTGACCATCAAGAAATGTTATAAACCGCATTTATGGACTGCTCACAAGCACTGACAGCTTTAAATATCATTGTCGCGATCATTGGCCTGATGTTTGTCGGCGTCACGATCTACGAATACTGGCGTCTTAAAGGCATACGAACCGATTTTGAGAATTTGAGCAACCGGTTGAGAAAAGAGAATGTGACGGCGCAAAAGGCCATGCACCGTATCATCGCCAGTTACTCTGAGCCAGATGCCGATGCAAAAATTGCGATCCTTACTTCCGCCGAACAAATAGATCCTACCGCGTTTAATCTCTATAATTCTTTGGGATATGCCTGGCTTGCTAAGAACGAGATCGTCAGAGCTAGTAACTGCTTTCGGGATGCGGTAAGGATTCACCCGGACGACAAAGCGGGTTATTTTGACCTGGCTCACGCTTATTTGCTTATGGATCAGGAAGCCCTCACCTTTGAGTATCTCGAACAGGCCGTCAAGGTTGACCCGTCAGCGGCGGAGGATCTTAAAAATAACCCCCAGTTTAAATCCATCTCCACCGAAGGCAGGTACCAACGTCTTATCGAGAATGCTTAGCCCAGGCGAAGCTTATATCGCTAACTTCAGTGTTGTTTCGATCTCATGCCAAGGGACGCACACTCTTTTGCGTTCGTCCCGCTCAATAAGACCGGCAGTCAACAGAGCGGAAACGTCGTCGTAAACGTTTTTGTAGCTCCTCCTTAAGAGCTTGGCCAAGGCGAGTACGCTCATAGGGCCGGCCTTATGAAGCTCCTCCAGAAGTACGAGCCGCTTGGGGGTGAGGTAGCGTAGCAGGGTCTTAAAGTCATGAAAGTAGACCCGCTCTATAGCCTGTTCAGGAAAGATACCTTGGTCGAATTTGCGAAGCATGTCGCTCGTTTCTTTGGTCGATTCTTCCCAGCTTTTTATCCCGATTTTTAAATCCTTCATTCCTCCGCCCTCTCTTCGTCTTCGATCACAGCAGCAATATCCGTAAGAAAATCGGTGAACGTCGCTTCCAAACTCCGGAAAAGGTAGGGGAGTTCCATCCCCTCCAGGTGCTTGTGATCACCCTTGCCGCGTTCGTTGTCATAACGGACAAGGCAGGTGCCATCATCTGTGCCAAAGAAAAACCGGTATTTGAATTGGTGACGGCACCCGGGGACAGGCTTGCGAAGACGTCAAACGATCATTTCTCGGATGAACCCATCCAGAGTCAGCTTTTCCTTGAAAATGGGTTCAGCCTTCATTGGCCGTCCTTATGGTGGAAAATACTATAACTGCGGTAGGCTGGCAAGTGGATTATTTCCGGTGACTCGTGGACACGCTTGCACCTCAAGCGGAAGTCTCCAGTAGGCTCGGCATGCATCCATGACTCAAATGTGCGCCGTTGGCGACTGTAGCAGATCCAGATTAACTTGCAGCTCAAGGGTTTTTTGCCGACAACCCGGTAGTGGTGACTGACACACGAAGCAAATCGGTTACTCTGTTGCCGGAGCATCGGCAATCGTAAGACATTGGTTCACGCTTTCATTAAAACGTTAAAGTCGGACATTATCGGCGTCGATAAGCAGACTGACATACATATCGTCAAGCTGCGCGTCCAAAGATCGCCGGCCATTAGGAGCTACCTTGAAAAACCTGAAAATTGGCACCAAACTGTTCATCGGCTTCACAACCGGTTCGCTGCTCTTGATCATCTGCGCCGTCACCGGGATGTTCGCCCTGTCCGGCAGCGCGGAACATCTGACCGACGTGCAGTCGGTCAACAGAGTCCGAAACGATGTCTCCAGCATCCTCACCTACGCGGCCACCATCAGCGACGCCATCAAGGCGCTGGCGTTCACCGACGACTCCGCCGAACGGCAGAAACAGCTGGATGCCATAGGGGAAATGCGCAAGGCCTATAAGGCAAAGCTCGATGCCATCGCCAAGAACACTACCACCGACGAGGGGAAGAAACTCCTGGCCAACCTCATGGAGGGGTTGAAGACCGGCAAGGAGACCAACCAGAAACTGATAGAGTTCGCCATGAAAGGGGACAAGGCGGCCTTCACGACGACCTTCAACGCCGAGGGGAGGTCCCTGTTCGAACGCGTACGCGAATCCGGCAAGGCACTGGACGGCTACTATGGCGCTTTGGCCGCGGCCCGCACCGAGGAGGCGATCGGCAGCAGCAAACAAGCCCGGCTTCTCCTGCTCATCTTCAGCGCCGGGGCGCTGGTGGTGAGCTTTGTCATCTCGTTCCTCTTCTCGTCGGCCATCACCCGCCCCATCCGCGCCTGCGTCGAGGCGGCCGACCGGATTGCCGAAGGGGATCTGACGATGGAGATCGAAAGCCACGGCCAGGACGAGACGGCCCTGCTCATGCGCGCCATGCATAACATGGTAGCACGCATGAAGGAGACCCTCGGCGCTCTGACCAAGGCATCCTCGGAGGTGACCTCGGCGGCGGCCGACCTGCATGCAACCTCGAAAGAGATGGTGGCCGGGGCCGAACAAGTGGCGGCGCAATCGGGTTCGGTGGCTACCGCCGGCGAAGAGATGGCGGCCACCTCCAACGACATCGCCAACAGCTGCCACAAGACCGCGGATAACGCCGAGCGTGCCAACGAATCGGCGCTCCATGGGACCCGGGTGGTCAAGAGCAGCATCGCCGCCATGAAAACCATAGCCGACCGCGTCAAGTCGGCCGCCGTCACGGTGGACAGTCTGGGGGGGAGATCGGAGCAGATCGGCGAGATCATCGGCACCATCGAGGACATCGCCGACCAGACCAATCTGCTGGCGCTGAACGCCGCCATCGAGGCGGCACGGGCCGGAGAACAGGGGCGCGGTTTCGCCGTGGTGGCGGACGAAGTGCGCGCGCTGGCGGAGAGGACCACCAGGGCAACCCGCGAGATCGGCGATATGATCAAGACTATTCAGAGCGAGACCAGGTCCGCCGTGAGCGCCATGAATGAGGGAGTGAGCGAGGTGGAGAAGGGGACCGGCGAGGTGGCCAAGTCGGGGCAGGCATTGGAGTCGATTCTTGGCCAGATCGGTGAGGTGACCCAGCAGGCCAACCAGATCGCCATCGCCGCGGAAGAGCAGACCGCGACCACCAGGGAGATCAGCCATAACATGCAGCGGATCACCGAGATCGTGCAGCACTCTGCCACCGGCGCGCAGCAGACCGATGAGGCGGCCAGCCGGTTGACCAGGCTGGCGGAAGAACTGCACAGAAATGTCAGGCGCTTTAGGCTGTGAGCATACCTCGCTGGTAAGGGCGAATCGGTTCGATTCCGATCCGGGCACCAACAAAACAAAGGCTTTACGGGTTTTCCCGTAAAGCCTTTGTTGCTTCGCAGCAATTCTGATAGCTTTGACCATCATGAGATGTTATAAGCCGCACTCATGGACTGCTCACAAGCACTGCCAGCTCTCAAATATCATTGTCGCGATCATTTGCCTGATGTTTGTCGACGACAAGCGGGTTATTTTGACCTGGCTCACGCTTATTTGCTTATGGATAAGGAAGCCCTTAACTTCAGTGTTGTTTCGATCTCATGCCAAGGAACGCACACTCTTTTGCGTTCGTCCCGCTCAAAAAGACCGGCAGTCACCAGAGCGGAAACGTCGTCATAAACGTTTTTGTAGCTCCTCCTTAAGAGCTTGGCCAAGGCATGTAATGGTGACAGACACACGGAGGCAAATCGGTTGCTCGGAGAGCTTGGCGGTAAATACTGCGCAGTGTTCCGCTGGGAAAGTCATGATAGGGGTGTAACTGTCACATAACCAGCATGTGCCGTAGCAAAGGGATTGACCGCGAACCGGCCAATCCCTTTTGTATTTTTCTGAGAGGACTGCGTGAGGAAAAGTCGGCAAGGTTCAGCTTACCTTGTCACTCCCTGCAAAAAGCTTATTTGATCGTTCAATGCCTGTATCTGCATATCGTAAGGTGCTTTGACGAACTGATCGACCCGCATGTTCACTTGACAGGGAGCAAGGGACGCAAGCAAGGCCATGAGTTGAGTGTTGGCCTTACCCGGCCAACGATGCACGCTTGCCTCGTCCTCCCGGCTTTTTTCTGTTCTTTACCTTGTCGTTACTTCGTTGTGCCGGTGCCGGTACTGGTTCCCGATGTGGCCGGGGATCCTCCCAGCAGTATTTTGATCTGTATGCCGGGCGGTAGTGCGTCCCCGGTGTCAATATCCGCAGGTTCCGACGGAGTCGCGATGGTGTCGCCCACGACATATTCCACGGCGCAATATCTGCCCGTATCGTTGAGCGTTATCTGCGACACGTCCTTTACGCCGCTCTCCTCACTGGCCAGAGTTTCTTTGGACCCGCGCATCCGACATTCGTCGGGCACATGAGTGGTCCCTTGCGTCTGCAGACAACGCGAGAGCCTGCGCCCGCGCGCAAGCACATCCTTGTTCGCCGCCGATAGATCAGTCGGATGCGCCAGCTCCTGGTAGCTTTCAGCCGCCGAGAAGGAGGTCTGCACCCAGCCGTCTCCCGACCTGGTTACCGTCCAGAAGGTCACCAAGGCGCCGTCCTCATGCTTAGTCACGGCGAGGCCCTCCGGGCACCCGGCAGGCGGCTTTCCCGACCACTTGTGAGTGCGCCCTATTTCGGAAAACACCTTGGCGGTGCAGGTGGAAAGCGCATCGACCGTAGCCGCGGCTGCCGGCTGTGCCGCCAAGCTGAAGGACAATAAGAGCAGTAGCAGTTTCATGATCGTCTCCCTGATCGGGTGTCGTGTACCGCCGCCATCAGGCTGCAACCGGCGCGGCACCATGAAACGTGGCGATTCGACTCCGGCTGCGCGCATCGTACCAAGCCTTGGCAAAAGCATCAAGAAATCTCCTGGGCCCTGGCGCGGGCAGACTCCGCAGACACAAGGGCAATATTATACCCCGTCTTCAAAAGTTCATCCGCCGGCACGACGGTCGCGGCCAAAGGGGCCATCACCGCTTTGGGAAGCATCTTCGTAAACGGAGTCGAATACCAGATAACCGGAGCGAAAATGACCGATAACAAGGGAACCGACTCCGTCGATCTCAGCGAATCGGCTTTCAAGCCTGGCATGGTTGTGAATGTCAAGGGCGTCATTTCCGACGACCTGAATCATCGGGGAGTGGCGACGGAAGTCGAGTTAGAGGATAACCTTGAAGGGCCGGTGGATATCACGCCGACCAACGGCGTGCCGCAGTTCCAGGCCTTGGGGCAGACCGTCGCACTCAACACCACTGCGGCCACCATCGCCTCGGGCAAGACCAGACTCGCCGGGTTCGGCAATTTCAGTACGGCGGCGCAGATCGTACCACATCTCTCCACCTTGCTTCCGGCCGGTGCCAGGGTTGAGGTCAACGGACTCCCCGATGCAAATGGCGTCATTCAGGCGAATTTCATCACCAAGGAAAGTGATCCGCCTCTCCCTGCCGCTGCCAAGCTCGAGGTGAAAGGTACCATTACAAACTTGGACACCACGGCAAAGACCTTCACCATCAACGCCCTGGCCGTGGACTACAGCGGCGCCAGCTTGCATGATCTGTCGAGCCCGGCCAACGGCGTCTTTGTCGAAGTCAAAGGAACGGGGGCCGGGTACACGTCTGGGGCCTCGCCCAAACTGGTTGCCACCAAGATAGAAGCAAGCCAGGAAAATGCAAAGGGAATCGAAGGCGCCAAACTTGAGGTCGAGGGCCTGATAAGCGGATTCACCGGTGCCAGCACCTTC
Source organism: uncultured Geobacter sp. (assembly GCA_903925075.1). Classification (GTDB taxonomy): domain Bacteria; phylum Desulfobacterota; class Desulfuromonadia; order Geobacterales; family Geobacteraceae; genus Geomonas. The sequence goes on along the minus strand of CAIYDQ010000196.1, from coordinate 1,428 downwards.
AAAGTCAGCGGCCAGTCGGTGAATGCCGGGAGCCTGTCGCTAGCGGGGCTAGCAAACAACGTAAGGGTGGAAGTAGAAGGGCCACTCAGCAACGGCGTATTGAATGCCATAAAGATCAGCATAAGACCTTGATCGATAGGGCTACACGCCGATAGGAATTGCAATCTCCACACCAGAAAAAGGACCTTGCAGTCTAGCTGCAGGGTCCTTTTCTGGTGAGCGCGCTACCAGGTTCCTTTGATTACCGTCCTTTGGTCACCGTATCGCACCCGATCCGAGTCTGATGGAGAGAGATCTTCCGCAACTCCTCGGGCCGGTTTGGTCGCAACTTCGGAGCAGGGTCAGTAGGGCGGCGGAGGTGCATAATAGCGCCGAACCGGGCGCCTCACCGCGCCAGGAACCTGGTTGCCCTTGGAATACATGCACTGTACGTAGGTGTTGTCATACCGCCGCTGCGCTTCGGCGCCGTATGCCTGCCCGGAACTGGCGCCGGCGGCCGTGCCGAACAAAAGTCCCGTGCCGGCACCTATTGCCGCACCGGCTCCGGGATGGCCGGAAGCGGCCCCGAGAAGAGCGCCTGCACCGGCACCGATTACCGTTCCCACCCCCGCTCCTGTAACCGCATTCCGGTTGGCCGTTTCCTGCGGACTCATACCGAGCTGCCTCTCGGCATATTGCCGGCAAACTGCATCTTCCGCCATGAATTGGTCAAAGGGCTTTCCCGGAGCGGGCATGACGTTCACGCTCGGACCTGTCGGAAGAGTCGCGCATCCAGCGGATACCAACGACACGAGGAGCAACATGGATTTTATCGTCTGTCTTAACATGGCTCATTCCTCCGGACCCGACGGCGCGGGAGCGGGCACTACCTTCATCCAGCCTTTGGGACACTGTTTGACGTAGGGATAGTACCCGCCGGGGTCCTTGCAATAATACCGGTACTGTTGCTCCTGAGGCTGCGGTTCGACAATTAGCTCAGGTTCGCTCTGTATGACAACCGGAGCAGTCGCATACGGATAGGGATAATAATAAGGGTATGGCCCCCACCAGGGACCCCATCCCGGTCCGACCACGACGTCCACCCCGAAATGCCCGTGCCCGTGTCCGTGAAAGCCACGAGCGGCCTCGCCGGAAACGGAATTCCCAAGTATCAGGACCAAGACTGCAAGTATGACCAAAATAGCTTTTCTCATAGCACCCTCCCGCGATCGAGAGATAACTGACTGCAAATTATTTCCGCGCTATCTCAAAGATCTTCCCGTCTGTTCTAGCCAGGGGCCGATTAAGTTTCCCACTAAGAGAATCAGGACTGAGACTGAACTCCTGGCGTGTTCCACCGGTAATCGTAACGCCGTTGTTTCGGTGGCTATATTTTTACTATACGCTCCCAAATATGAAAAAAATAAGGATACTCGTGCGCAGATGAAT
>CAIYDQ010000195.1 GCA_903925075.1 uncultured Geobacter sp. | reverse complement strand
CACCGCTGCGTTTCCTGCGGCAACTGCACCAACGTCTGCCCGAGCTGCTACTGCTTCGATATGGCCGACACCATTAACCTCGATATGAAGACCGGCTCCAGGAACAGGACCTGGGATTCCTGCCAGGTGGAGACCTTCGCCGCCGTCGCGGGCGGGGAGAACTTCCGCGAGGAGCGCTCCGAGCGCCAGCGCCACCGCTACTACAGGAAATTCAAGTATTCGATGGACAAGTTCTACCGGTTCTTCTGCACCGGCTGCGGGCGCTGCACCAGGACCTGCATGGCCGATATCAGCCTTAAGGAGACCCTTACCTCCCTCGTGAAGGAAAATGTATGAATCAGGAAATAAAGAATTCTAACTGGAAACTGAGAAAAGGGAAGATCATCGCGGCCAAACAGATGACCGCCGCCGAGAAATGGTTCGACATACAGCTTGACGACGGAGAGCTGGACCATGAACCCGGACAATTCGTGCAGGTGGAGCTCTACGGCATCGGCGAAGCGCCCATCTCCGTCTGCTCCAGCCCCACCAAGCGCGGCTCCTTCGAGCTGACGGTCAGGGCCGCGGGCCGCCTGACCAGCGCGATGCACAAGCTCGACGTCGGCGATTATGTCGGCATCCGCGGGCCGTTCGGCAAGCCGTTCCCGGTCAAGCTCATGTTCGGCAACGATCTGCTGTTCGTGGCCGGCGGCCTGGGTCTGGCCCCGCTGCGCTCGCTCATCAACTATGTGATGGACAACCGCCGGGAATTCGGCAAGGTCGACATCCTGCTCGGCTGCCGGACGCCAAAAGACATGCTTTTCGGCTCCGAAGTCGAGAGCTGGCAGAAGCGCCTGGACGTCAAGTTCCGCTGCACCGTCGACAGGACCGACCCCGACTGGAAGGGCAATGTGGGGCTTATAACCACGCTGATCCCCGGCGTGACCATACAGCCGGAGCGGACCTTCTCCGTCGTAGTCGGCCCGCCCATCATGTACAAGTTCGTCATCGCCGAGCTGCTGAAGAAGAACATACCGGAGAAACATATCGTTCTCTCGCTGGAGCGGCATATGAAATGCGGCATGGGAAAATGCGGCCACTGCCAGATAGACCATCCTAAGAACTATTACTGCTGCAAGGACGGCCCGACCTTCACTTACGACGAAGTGAAAGAATCGAAAAAACTTTAATTAAGGGGATTTACGATGACTAACGCACCAATAACAGCAACCAAACCTAAAGTGGCCTTCTTCGATTTCGCGTGCTGCGAAGGCTGCCAGCTCCAGGTGGCCAATCTCGGAGAATCGCTGCTGGACATCCTCGGAGCCATCGACGTGGTGGAATTCCGCGAGGTCATGAGCGAGAAGTGGGACAAGGACTATGATGTGGCCATCATCGAGGGCTCCATCACCGACCACCACGCCGAAGAGCGCATCAAGAAGATCCGCGCCCGCTCCAAAGTGCTCATCGCCTACGGCGCCTGCGCCTGCATCGGCGGGGTCAACGGCATGAAAAACTCTTTCGAGCTCGACGAGATCCGCCAGAACGTCTACGGCAAGGATTATAAGCTGTTCGACAGCACCAAGACCAAGCCTCTCCACCAGGTGGTGAAGGTCGACTACTTCGTGAACGGCTGCCCGATCTATCCGGCGGAGCTTGTGGAAGTGCTTAAGTGCGCCCTGCGCGGCCTCCCGTACACCGTGCCCGACAATCCGGTCTGCGTCGAGTGCAAGCTTAACGAGAACGTCTGCATGTACGACAAAGGCGTCTCCTGCCT
>CAIYDQ010000194.1 GCA_903925075.1 uncultured Geobacter sp. | reverse complement strand
TTTGGACTTTTGTCGAAAGAACTGGGCTAAATCCCTGGTCTTGCAAGGCTTTGCCTGCTCTTCCAGATAACCGAGCATCTCCCTTGCCAGCGACGCGCGAGGCCGGCGCTCGGCGCGGCTGGCGGTCTTGGCAGTCTTGGCAGTCTTGGCAGTCGTGGCAGTCTTGGCAGTCTTGGCAGCATCGCGAGCATGCTTGATCTTCCTTGAAATTTGAATTTTGCCCGGGAAAAAATGCCTGATGAGGGAAGTCAGATGATCCGGCTGCATTATCCCCAACGCCTGGCAGGCCGCCAGGTTTTCCTGGTAAGCCCATGCCTCGGCTGTCGGGCCGCCTGCCGCGCGCTCTGACAATTCATCGATCATGATCTCGAGGCGATCGAAAGTCGCGCGAACCTTGCTGGCATGCAGGTAGAGGCCTTTCCCGACCGACAGCAGATTCGGCGTCTTGGAGAGATGGCCTCCAACCTGTTCCGCGGGCAGGCCAAGCTTGCGAATTGCAAAGGCATTGATCTGTTGCACGCCGACCGGCCCGGAAAGGCCCGATACGAACTCCTCAAGCACGGCCTGAATGGTGGGCCTGAGCCCCTGGGCGTCTTTCTTCAGGGCGTACGGATATTCCGGAAAACGCAAGGCGGCAACGCCCACCACTCTCATGCATGAATACAGGGCGGCGGGGCTGGGCACCCCCTCCGAGCGGAGCCGATCGCGGTAGTTTTTGAAGACCCCTCCATTCAGGCACACATACGGGATATCGCCGGCATTCAGCATTGCTGCGACGACTTGCTGGATTTCCACGACCAGCGAGATCGGAACCCGCACCAAATCCCTGTGCTTGAAGGTGCCGTACCCCCAGAGCATGAACGACGGACACTGCGCCATCCATTGGTGGATGCTCTCTGCCTTCACGGGATCTTCCGGTGCAAGTTTGCTGTACCGTCGCTGCACCTCTTTGAAATGCATGCCGTTTTCGGCGGCAAGCAGCATTTGCTCCAAGACCTCCCTCCGGCTTTGGGGCCGATGCTTAGGCAGGCAGAGCCGATCGTCCCGGACGGACATCTCGGCGGTCGAGTCGGCAACGAAATGGCAAAGACCACTCGATAAGCCGCTGATCTTGCCGAGCTCGGGACATCGCTCTCCTTGGCAGGTCTCCAGCATTGCTGCCAGGGCGTCGTCGAAAGCGAGCGTGGCGTCCGGCGCGGCTGCCACCGCTGCGAAAACTGCCGCGCCGCCGGCCGCGCAGCCGATACAGCGCGCCCCCGTCAGGGCGACCCGCGTGGGAGCCCCCTTGATTACCCGGTAATTGGGGGAGAATTCCAGGATGGAGGAAAGGGTCTCGGTGGAAGGCATGGGCCATCCCAGGAGGTCCCGCAAAGAGCTGCCGAGTTCTCCCAGGTAACGCACTCCGCCCCCGGGAGCTATCAGGTGGTCCAGCAGATGCCAGAGATACCCCAAATGTTGGAGGTTTTCCGGCCTTTTAAGGCATGCCACCAGCTGCGTTTCAATTTGCCGGATGCGCTCCCGGCTGAGCTTGAGATCCTGCCCTAAATCCTTTAGCGTCCATCTCCTGCCATCGATTAGCCCCAGGCGTCCTCTGAATATCCGACGATACTTGTCGGCACGCTCCGACGGAAGGCCGCCGCATTCCCTGGTAACGGCTAACTCCAGGTAACAATCGGCTAATTCGGCAAGATCGGCGTACGCTTTGCTCGGCAATCCGGCCTGTTGCGTCTCCGCAATCGAGACCGCCAGTTCCTGCAACTGCCATAGGTAACGGATGGCCCGCAGGGCCGTAACCGATAATCCCAGCTTCTGGACGACGGTGCGTTCGGTGATTTTGGCGACGGCGCTCCAGGGGAGAGCCGCAGGTTCGCAGCCTGCCCGTTCCACCAGGGCGGGGAAGCGAAACCCGGGTACGACGAGCGGATCCACTATTGCGCGAGGTAAATCGGCATACAAGGAGACATCGGGAACGTCTGGCGCCGGCATGGATCGCGTCGCTGCGCCGGCACGACCGGAGACCCTCGGCAAAGCCGCGAGCATGATGGAGATCGCCGCATCGCTTACGCCGGCTTCGATGAGATAGCCTGCGCTAAGCGAGTTCAGCAGGTCGATCGAGTCCTCCGGGAAGACGGCCAGGGAACGAAGTCGTTCCAGGTCGCCGGCGGGGAGCCCCAAGGCGCCGATGTCGGTCTCGGAATCGAGTCGGCACGAGGAGGGGAGGGGCGCAAGCTGGAAAAGGTCCGGTAGGGTGCGGTTCAGGATGCTCCAAGGGGCGGGGCCGGTTATCGACGCTTCCCGGGATACGGCCGCCGGGAGGGTAGCGAACTTTTTCCGCTGATTATGGCGGGGTAGCAGATGCAGGTGTTTCGGTGCGGCCGCCGGGAGAGCAGCGACCTCTTCAAGCTGATAATAGCGGGGCAGCAGGTGCGGGTGTTTCTCCAGTATGGCTTCCTGCAGTGCTTTGAACTCATGAACCGTCTTTTCGCCGCTCGCCGGCAATCTGAAAAGATCCGCTTCCCGCAATGCCAACAGTACTTCGCATGACTGAATCGACTCACGCTTTAGAACATTACCTGCCCTGTTGGAGAGCTTTTTCGCCAAGTGATCCGGTATGGGGGTGGACATGGTCATGAAGGAGCGGTCCTGTGACGGTAGGGGTGTCATTCGGGATGCGATCGGTTCAAGCGAATGCCAAGTGTATTGGAAGGAGGTAATTTTACAACGTGAAAAATGCAGTGCAATAAGGTAAATGAAAAAAGAGCCGACTAATGTTCCCCGCTTGACATCCGATCCTCCCTCAGTATTATTTCCGGACGCCTCCATTGAGCCTTGGCCGATAGGCGGT
>CAIYDQ010000193.1 GCA_903925075.1 uncultured Geobacter sp. | reverse complement strand
GGCCTTTCCTTCCATGATGATGCGCCCCGCCTCCATCACGTAGCCGCGGCTGGCAATCCTCAGGGCCGCCTTGGCGTTCTGCTCGATCAGCAGGATCGGGATCCCCTCGCCGTGCAGCGCCTGCAAGATCACGAAGATGTCTTCGATGATCAGCGGCGCGAGCCCCAGGGAAGGCTCGTCCAGCATCAGCAGCTTGGGCCTGGCCATGATCCCCCGGCCGATGGCCAGCATCTGCTGCTCGCCGCCGCTCAGGGTCCCCGCCATCTGGGTGCGGCGCTCCTTGAGCCTCGGGAAATAGGCGAAGACCCGCTCCAGATCCTCGGCTATCGACTGCTTGGAGCTCTTGCGATGGTGATGATAGGTCCCCAGCATCAGGTTGTCGTCCACCGAGAGCCCCTTGAAGACCTCCCTGCCTTCCGGGACCTGGGAGATGCCGACCCGCACGACGTCGCTGGAGTTTTTGCCGATCAGTTCCTCCCCGTCGAACAGCACGCTCCCCTCGCTGGCAGGCACGATCCCGGAGATGCTCATCAGCAGCGTGGATTTGCCGGCGCCGTTGGCGCCCAGGACGCTGACGATCTCGTCGGCCCCGACCCTCAGGGAAACACCCTTGAGTGCCTTGATCCCCCCGTAGTCCACATTCAGATTTTCTATCTTAAGCATGTCATTTCCCCAGATAGGCTGTTATTACTTCGGGATTGTTGCGGATTTCCTCGGGGGTCCCCTGGGCGATCTTGGTGCCGTAGCAGATGACCACGATCTCGTCGGCCACCCGCATCACCATCCTCATGTCGTGCTCCACCAGGAGAATGGTCAGCCCCCGCTCCCTGATCTTCAAAATGTCCTCGCCCAGCTGTTCGGTTTCCTTGCCGTTGAGGCCGGCGGCGGGCTCGTCGAACAGCACCAGCTCCGGCTCCGAGACCAGGGCCCGGGCGATCTCCAGGAGCCGCTGCTCCCCCATCGCCAGGCTCCCCGCCGGCAGGTGCGCCCGGTCGCCCAGCCCCACGAAGACGAGCTCCCGCATGGCGCGCTCGCGGGCAAGCTTCTCGTCGGCGCGGCAGCCCGGAAGGCGCAGCGCGGCGGACAACAGGCCGGTGCCGGTGCTCAGATGACAGCCGACCATGACGTTTTCCAGGGCGGTCATCTCGGCGAAGATCCTGATGTTCTGGAAGGTCCGGAAGATCCCCTTCTTGGCCCGCACATGGGGGGGGCAGGCGTTGATCACCTCCCCCTTGAAGGAGACGGTGCCGTGGGTCGCGCCGGTCAGGCCGGTGATCATGTTGAAGGTGGTGGTCTTGCCGGCGCCGTTGGGGCCGATCAGGGCCTTGATCTTCCCTTTTTCCACCCCGAAGCTTACCTGGTTCACCGCGGTCAACCCCTGAAAGGTCTTGGTGAGGTCTTTGACTTCTAAAATCACGGCTCCCTCCTTGCGCCGAATCGGCTCAGCAGACAGCGCAGCGCGCCCGGGCGCCGCTCGGTGGCCGGCCGGCCGCCGCCGGAGCGCTCCAGCAGGTTGCGGACCGTGCCGATCAGCCCCTTGGGCATGTAAAGCAACAAAAGGATGAGGATGACCCCGGTGATCGCCATCTGGTAATCGAGGAAGTTTTCCAATAGCTCGGGGATGCTCTTCATGATGGCGGCGCCCAGGAGCACGCCGAACACGGTGCGAATCCCCCCCAGCACCACGATGATGATCATCTCCACCGAGTTGGAGAGGTCGGCCAGTTGCGGGGAGATGAAGCCGTTGGAGTGGGCGTAGAGGCTCCCGGCCACCGAGGCGTAAATGGCCGAGATGACGAAGGCCTGGATCTTGTAGCGGGCCACGTCGATCCCCATCGAGCCGGCCGCGACGTCGTCGCCGCGGATGGCCAGCATGGCGCGCCCCACCCGGGAGCGCACGATGTTGCGGGTGCCAAGGAGCACCAGCATGGCGACGGTCCAGATGGGATAGTAATACTGGGTGTCGCTCTTGAAGACCATGCCGGCTATGCGCAGCGGGACGATGTCCCGAAAGCCGTCCGGGCCGCCGGTGTAATCGGCCAGCGAGACCAGCAGCGACTGGATGATCAGCCCCACGCCCAGGGTGGCGATGGCCAGGTAATACCCCTTGAGCCGCAGCACCGGCGAGCCGACCAGATAGGCGACCAGCGCGGTGAAGACCGCCCCCGCCGCCATGGCGGCCAGGGGATGGAACTGGAATCTCGCCGTGAAGATGGCCGTGCTGTAGGCCCCCAGGGTAAAAAACGAGGCCTGGCACAGGGAGAGCTGGCCGGCGAAGCCCACCAGCAGGTCGATCCCCGCGGCGGCGATGACGTAGGTGCCGATGATCACCAGCACGTGGATCCAGTAGGAGCCGTCCATGATCACCGGCAAGAGATATATGAACAGCGCGAACAACAGATAGGGTAGGGCTCGTCTCATGGGCCTAGTCCTCCGCTCGTTTCATCAACCCGGAAGGCTTGACGAACAGGATGAGCAGCAGCGCCAAGAAGGCGATGGTGTCCTTGAAGAAGGAGGAGATATAGCCGGTGGCCAGGTTTTCCAAAAGGCCCAGCACCAACCCGCCGATCACGGCGCCCGGGTAGCTTCCCACCCCCCCCAGCACCGCGGCGGCGAATCCCTTTAGTCCCATCATGGTGCCGCCGTCGTAGACCATGAAGGAAATCGGGGCGATCACCATCCCCCCCAGCCCGCCGATGGCGCCCCCCAGAAAGTAGGAGATGGTGACGAAATTCCTCACGTCCACCCCCATGAGGCTCGCCGCCCGCGGGTTCTCGGCGCAGGCGCGCATCGCCTTGCCGGTCAGGGTCCTCTCGAAGAAGAACCACAGGCTCACCGAGGTGACCGCCACCGTGCCGATCACCCAGAGGATCTGCGGCGAAAAGCTCGCCCCCAAAAAGTCGATGCTCTTGGAGGCCGCGAAGGTGGGCGCCGAGTAGGGAGACTTCCCCCAGATCAAAAGGGCGATCCCCTTCAAGAAGGTGGAGGCCCCCAGGGTCAAGAGGATCAGAATCAACAGCGTCGGCTTCTTCAGCGGCCTGATGATGAAGCGGTCGAAGATCACCCCGACGCCCCCCACGATCACCGTCGCCAACAGCAGGGCGACGGGGATCGGGAGCTTGAACGTGGTGTGCAGCGAGATCATGGTCATGGCGCCCAGCATCAGGAACTCGCCCTGGGCCAGGTTGACCACCCTGGTGACGTTGTAGATCATGTTGAATCCCAGCGCCACCAATGCATAAATGGACCCGCTGGTGAGTCCGGCGAAGACGAATTGAACGAACAACGATAGCTGTGGATTGTCGGTCATCATCTTGCCAGCCT
>CAIYDQ010000192.1 GCA_903925075.1 uncultured Geobacter sp. | reverse complement strand
GCTCGGGGAAGCGATTGAAAACAAAATCAATCGAAAGGGAAGAGAGGAGGGGTAGGGTAGGGATGCTTAGCGGCAAAAAGAAAAGCGTCCCACCTCGAAGAGACGGGACGCTTTGTCAATGTTGTGGTGCCGAAGACGAGACTCGAACTCGTACAAGCTTGCGCTCGCCACCCCCTCAAGATGGTGTGTCTACCAATTCCACCACTTCGGCAAGAAGAAACAACTTTGTATCATTAGCGTGCCGGGAAGTCAACAGAAAAGTGCTACTTTTTCTGTGTCGGAGCCTGCTGCACGGGTGCCGCCGCCGGTGCCGGCGCGGGCGCAGCCTGTTGCTGCTGAGCGGGGGCCGTCGGGGCCGGTTTCTGCAAGGGCATGCCGCCCATCGGCGCCGGCTTGGCTTTAGCGGCCTTGGAGGACATGATGGATGAACTCCCTCCCTTGCCCGAGATGAAGGCCAGCGACAGCGAGGTGAGCATGAAGATGACCGCGGCGCTGGTGGTGAGCTTGCTCATGAAGGTGTTGCCGCCGCCTGCGCCGAAAACCGACTGGCTGCCGCTGGCGCCGAAGGATGCACCCATCTCGGCGCCTTTGCCGGACTGCAGCAGTACGACGACGATCAGCGCGAAGCAGACGATGATGTGCAGGGTTACCAGTAGAATTGTCATTAAAGCTGTTACCTCCAAAAATATTCAACGAGACTATCTACCACGTTTACGGCAAAAAACAAAGAGTTTTATTCCTGGAAGCGCACGATGGCGGCAAAAGACGCCCCCTTGAGGCTCGCCCCTCCCACCAGTGCGCCGTCTATATCCGGGCAGGACATGAGCCCCTTGACGTTCTCGGGCTTGACGCTGCCGCCGTAAAGTACCCTCACCTTGTCGGCCACGGCCTGCTCGTAGAGCTTGGCGACCACGCCGCGGATGAAGGCGTGCGCCTCCTGGGCCTGCTGGTCCGAGGCGGTCTTGCCGGTGCCGATCGCCCAGACCGGCTCGTAGGCGACGATGACCGGTGCCAGTTGGGCGGCGTCGATTCCCGCCAGTCCCATGGTCAGCTGGCGCTCCAGCACGCTGAAGGTCTCGCCCGCCTCGCGCGCGGCCAGGGTTTCGCCGATGCAGAAGATCGGCACCAGCGCCCCCAAAAGGGCGGCCTTGATCTTCTGGTTGACGGTGGCGTCGGTCTCGCCGAAATACTCGCGCCGCTCGGAGTGGCCGATGATGACGTGGCTGGCGCCGGCGTCCAGAAGCATCCGCGGCGAAACCTCGCCGGTGAAGGCCCCTTCCTCTTCCCAGAAGACGTCCTGCCCTGCCAGCGCGATGCCGGTGCCGGAGAGCGCCGCCGGCAGGGTGGGGAGCACGGTGAAGACCGGCGCGACCACGATCTCCACGCCGCTCACTCCGGCCACCAGCGGGGCCAGCTCCGCTATCAGCGCCAGCGCCTCTTCTTTTGTCTTATAGAGCTTCCAGTTACCAGCGATCACCGGCTTGCGCATGCGTTCCTCCTGAAATTCCGAATATAAATGGCAAAGAGTTCGCTACTTGTGCCCCTGGTCTTCCAGTACCTTGATGCCGGGGAGTTTCTTTCCTTCCAACAATTCCAGGAAGGCGCCGCCGCCGGTGGAGATGTAGCTGATCTTGGCGTACTCGCCGGCGCGATGCACGGCCACGTCGGTGTCGCCGCCGCCGACGATGGTGAGGGCGTAGGAATTGGCCACGGCCGTGACCATGGCGAAGGTGCCGCGCGAGAAGGCGTCCATCTCGAACACGCCCATCGGCCCGTTCCAGACGATGGTCTTGGCGTTTTGCAGCGCCTCGGTGAACAGGGCGACGGTGGCGGGGCCGATGTCGAGCCCCATCCATCCTTCGGGGATTTCCTGGATGGTGGTGACCTTGGTTTCCGCGGCGGGGTTGAACTGGTCGGCCACCACGCAGTCCACCGGCAGGTAGAACTTGATGCCGCGATCGCGCGCCTTTTGATAGGTCTTGAGGGCGGTCTCGATCAGATGGTCCTCGACCAGCGATTTGCCGACGTTGTAGCCCAGCGCCTTCAGGAAGGTGAAGGCCATGCCGCCGCCGATGATGATCTTGTCGACCTTCTCGCACAGGGTTTCCAGCACCTCGATCTTGCCGGAGACCTTGGCGCCCCCGAGGATCGCCACCAGCGGCCTGATCGGGTTCTTCATCGCCTTGTCGAAGTAGTTCATCTCGTTTTTCATCAGGAAGCCGGCGGCCACCACGGGGAAAAAGGAGGCGATCGCCTCGACCGAGGCGTGCGCCCGGTGGGAGACGGCGAAGGCGTCGTTCACGTAGACGTCGCAGCCGTTGACCAGCGCCTTGGCGAAGTCCTTGTCGTTTTTCTCCTCGCCCGGATAAAAGCGCAGGTTCTCCAGCATCAGCACGTCGCCGGGCTGCATGGCGTCGATCATGGCGCGCACTTCGTCGCCGATGCAGTCGGGCGCGAGCTTCACTTCCTTGCCCAGGAGCCTGGAGAGCCTTTTGGCGGCGGGCGCCATGGAATATTTCTCCTTGCGCTCCCCCTTGGGGCGGCCCAGGTGCGAGGCGAGCACGATCTTCGCCTTGTAGTCGAGGGCGTAGTTGATGGAGGGGAGCACCGCGCGGATGCGGGTGTCTTCGGTGATGTTCTGGTTGTCGTCGAGCGGCACGTTGAAGTCCACCCGCATGAATATCTTCTTGCCGGCGAGGTTCTCGATCTCGTCAATGTAGCGAATTGTCATCTGGCACCCCCTGGAAATGCATTAAAGTGTCGGCTACGGCAAAAAAACACGGGAGGGAACATGCCCCGCCCGTGTTTTTTGTCATCCCTGTGGCCTTTCTCCTAAAGAAGGATTTTCATCAGGTCGAGCACCCGGTTGGAGAAGCCGGTCTCGTTGTCGTACCAGGAAATCACTTTCACCATGTTGCCGCCGATCACCTTGGTGGAAGGGGCGTCGACGATGGAGGAGAGGGCGTTGCCGTTGAAGTCGATGGAAACGAGCTCCTCGGTGCAAAAGCCGAGGATCCCTTTCAGCGGGCCTTCGGCCGCAGCTTTCAGCGCCGCGTTCACTTCGGCCGCGTCGGTCGGCTTGGAGAGGGTCGCCACCAGGTCGACCACCGAGACGTTGGCCGTCGGCACGCGGATCGCCATGCCGTCCAGTTTCCCTTTCAGCGCGGGGAGCACCAGCGAAACGGCCTTGGCGGCCCCGGTGGTGGTCGGAATCATGGAGAGGGCCGCGGCCCTGGCGCGGCGCAGGTCCTTGTGCGGCAGGTCGAGGATGTTCTGGTCGTTGGTGTAGGAGTGCACGGTGGTGACCAGACCCTTCTCGATGCCGAAGCTGTTCTGCAGCACCATGGCCACCGGCGCCAGGCAGTTGGTGGTGCAGGAGGCGTTGGAGATGATGTGGTGCTTGGTTTTGTCGTACTCGCGGTCGTTGACGCCCAGCACCACGGTCAGGTCCGGGTCGGTGGCGGGCGCGGAGATGATCACCTTGGAGGCCCCGGCGGTCAGATGCTGCGCCGCCTTGTCGCGGGCGGTGAAGAGCCCGGTGGACTCCAGCACCACGTCGACCTTGAGTTCCTTCCAGGGAAGCTCGGCCGGGTTGCGCACCGCCAGGATCTTGATCGCCTTGCCGTTAACGATGATCTGGTCGCCGTCTACCGACACCTCGCCCGGGAAGATGCCGTGCACGGAGTCATACTTTAATAGGTGGGCCAGGGTTTTCGCGTCGGTCAAATCGTTGATGGCCACAAATTCGATCCCAGTTCCCTGCGCTGCTGCCCTCAGGACGGAACGTCCAATTCTGCCGAAACCGTTTATCGCTACTCTTAAAGCCATTTGCTCCTCCCCTTAATTAAGTATTCGTTCATAATTCGGCATAGTAACAATCGCTTCGGTGGCAGTCAACATTTTTATTCGTTTTTTGTGCAACAAAAATCGCCGCGGCCGCGCCAGCCCCCTGTGGGCGGGCCGGGAGCGCGCCTGCCGGCGGCTGAACGAGCCGGCGGCCCTGCGTCGGCAACGGCGCGGACGCGGCCCCTTTCATGGCCAATAAATCAGGAAAATTATTGACTTTTCAGGCGGTTGAAAGTATGCTGCTGCCGAGGTCGGGTTCCTTCAGCGCCTGCACGACAGGAATTGTCCATAGATGAAGATGACTCTTAAAAAACGCATCGTTGTATTTTCCTTCCTGGTTCTCTTTCTTTCCACACTGCTCGCCATGCTGATCGCGCCCCTCGGCGGCGCTCCCCTTGACCGGGCGCAGGACGGCTGGTCCCAGCCGATGCTCGCGGAGCAGGCCCGGGCGCTGCTGTTCAAAGTCTTGCTGGCGGCGGGGCTCTCGCTGGCGGTTTCCCTTTCCCTGGTGCTCCTCTTTACCGACAGATACCTGACGCGGCCGATCTCGGCCCTTTTGAGCGGCGTCAAGCGGCTCTCCGCCGGCGACTTCGACGCCGGGATCGCCCCGGCGCCGGTGGCCGAGTTCGATCAACTGGCGCGCAGCATGAACCTCATGTCCGAGTTTCTGCGGCAGCGCGAAAGCGAGGTCCAGGAGAGTTATCGCGACATGGAACGGACCGTGGAGGAACTGCACGCCTCCTACGCCAAGCTGGAGAAGCTGAGCGGCGATCTGGAGCGTTCCCAGGAACTCTACAAGTCGCTGATGGAGGACGCGAGCGACGCCATCTTCGTGGTCGGCGCCGACGAGTCGATCCGCATGGTCAACAAGATGGTGGAGGAACTGATCGGCTACCAGGCCAACGAGCTCCTGGGGTTGCCGCTCACCAAGATGCTGCTGCTCTTGAACATCGGCAACATCCCCAAGGTTTCCAGGATCTTTCGGGAGGCGGCGGCCGGGGCGAATATCGCCGAGGAGATGCAGCTTTCCAAGAAGGGGGGCGGGGTGATGGTGGCCATGCTGCACGCCTCCAGCATCAAAAGCGGCTCCGACAGCATGGTGCAGGCGATCCTTCGGGACGTGACGCGCGAGCGGGAGATCATGCTCAACCTGGAGCAGAGCTCCGCCGATCTGGCCCGCTTGAACCGCATGAAGGACTCCTTTCTGGGGCTCGCCTCCCACGAGCTGAAGACGCCGCTCACCGTGATCATGGGGTACGCCGAGCTGATCTCCAACGATCTCGCCCACCGGGTGGACAAGCCGGTGCTGGAGATGGTGAAGAACATCGCCAGCGCCGCCCGGCGGCTGGACAACATCGTGCAGGACATGGTGGACGTCTCCCGGATCGACGAGCGGCGGCTGCAACTGAAGATGGAGGAGATCCACCTGAACCGGCTGGTGGAGGCCTCGGTGAACGAGCTGCGCTTCTTCTTTTCCATGAGAAACCAGCAGGTCGAGCTCAACCTGGACGAGTCGATCCCGGCCATTCGGGGCGATTCGCTGAGGCTCATGCAGCTTTTGTCCAACGTGCTCGGCAACGCCATCAAGTTCACCCCGGACGGCGGGCGCATCGCGGTCAGCACCTCGGCCAAGTACCTGCTGCGCGGGCTGCCGGGCGGGGATTCCGGCGAGGCGCAGCGCGAGCACCACCACCTGTTTTTGGAGGTGACCGTCGCCGACACCGGCATCGGCATCGACCGCGACGATCAGATCCGCATCTTCGACAAATTCTACGAGGTGGGGAACATCCAGGAACACTCCAGCGGCAAGGTCGCCTTCAAGGCGAAGGGAGCGGGGCTTGGCCTCTCCATCGCCAAGGGGATCGCCGACATGCACGGCGGCGAGATCTGGGTGGAGTCCACCGGCTACGATCCGGAGCGCTTTCCCGGCTCCACCTTCCATATCCTGCTGCCGCTGGCGCCCGGGCTGGGCGAGAAGGCGGCGGACTACAGTCGGCTGCTAAGTTAATAAAATCTCAGCAAGTTTCACCTTGAATGTCTCCAGACGATCTTGTATAAAAGTTAGGTTTTGCCCTTTTCCGGGCT
>CAIYDQ010000191.1 GCA_903925075.1 uncultured Geobacter sp. | reverse complement strand
GCTCGGGGATCGAGGCGGCCACCAACATCGTGGTGAAGGCCGCCAACCGCACCATGCTGCTCTACGTCTACTCCGCGGTGATCGTGCTCTGCTTCATCACCTTCAGAAGCTGGCGGGCGGTGCTGGTGGCGGTGCTGCCGCTGATCCTCACCTCGATCCTGTGCGAGGCGCTGATGGTGGCGCTGGGGATCGGGGTCAAGGTGGCGACCCTGCCGGTGATTGCCCTCGGGGTCGGCATCGGCATCGACTACGCGCTCTACCTGTTGAGCATGCAGTTGAAGTACCAGCGCGACGGCTTCCCCCTGGGCGAGGCTTACAAGAAGGCGGTGCAGTTCACCGGCAAGGTCGTGGGTCTGGTGGGGATCACCCTGGCGGGCGGGGTGGTGACCTGGGTGATGTCCCCCATCAAGTTCCAGGCCGACATGGGGATACTTTTGACCTTCATGTTCCTGTGGAACATGTTCGGCGCCCTGATCCTGATTCCGTCGCTGTCCCACTTCCTGTTGAGGACGGTGCATGAGGACGTGGCGGAAACCGAGGAAGAGCGCGTGGTCGCGCAGGAGTTGGCCGGAGAAGAGGCGGCCTAGGAGTTCGGCGGTCTACGGGGTGACGGCCCCCCCTCACTCCCGCCTTTGGAGCGCGGGAAAGGTCTGGCGAATTGGTATGACGGGCAGGGGCTGCCACTCCTGCGGGGGGCGTCACCACTCCGCGCCGGCTTTGTGAACTGCGCTCTTCGCCGCTTGGCCGAGGGCGGGGGTGAGGGAGATCGTCGGCTTGCAACCTACAAAAGGCAATTGAACCGCGAAGACGCAAAGTGCGCGAAGATAAACAAGAAGTCGACGGGCTTTAGGTGGCGAAAACGAATCTGCACGCGGAACGTTGACGCGGAACATTGAACGTAGAACGTAGAACGTAGAACGGCTTTTACGACACTGGAGGGAATCGATGGGTAAAGACAAGACTATCCTGGTGATCAATCCGGGATCGACCTCCACCAAAGTCGGCATCTTTACCGACGGAGAGATGAAGGTGAACGTATCCGTGAAGCACCCCGACGAGGAATTGCGCAGGTTTCCGACCATTTGGGACCAGTACGACTACCGCCGGGCCGCCGTCTCCTCGGTGCTGCGGGACAACGGTTTCGTCATGGACGAGATCGACGCCATCGCCTGCCGCGGGGGCAACGTGAAGCCGCTTCCCGGCGGTACCTACAAGATCTGCTCGCGCATGATCGCGGACATGAAGAGCGGCGTCTACGGCGGCCATCCCATCAACGTCGGCGGCCTGGTGGCCTTCGACCTGGGCGACCAGTTCAACATTCCGGTGCTGACCGCCGACCCGCCGATGACCGACGAGCTCTGCGACGCCGCGCGCTTCTCCGGCATCCCGCAGATCGCGCGACAGAGCAGTTTCCACGCGCTGAACCAGAAGGCCACCGGCCGCAAGATAGCGGCCGCCCTGGGCAAGAAATACCACGAGGTGAACCTGATCGTCGTGCATCTGGGAGGCGGCATCTCGGTGGGAGCGCACCGGAAGGGGAAGATCATCGACGTCAACAACGCCCTGGACGGCGACGGGCCGTTCTCGCCGGAGAGGGCGGGGTCGCTGCCGGCCGGGGATCTGGTCAAACTCTGCTTCAGCGGCGAATACGGCAAGGAAGAGGTGCTGAAACTTTTGACCGGCAAAGGGGGGCTGTACGCCTACCTGCAAACCACCGACGCCATCGAGATCGAAAAACGGATCGCCTCCGGGGACGAGGTCGCGGCAAAGGTCTACGAGGCGATGTCCTACCAGATCGCCAAGGAAATCGGCGCCTGCGCGACCGTGCTGGAAGGGAAGGTGGACGCCATCGCCCTCACCGGCAGCCTGGTCTACTCGAAGGTGCTCCTGGACAGCCTGCTGAAAAAGATCTCCTTCATCGCGCCGGTGCACCTGAACCCGGGCGAGAACGAGATGGAGGCCCTGGCCGACGCGGCCATGCGCTATTTCAATAAGGAAGAGGAACTGGCCGTCTATCCGTGACGCAAACAAACATACACACACCAACCAAAAAGGAGACAGAAACCATGGGAAGACTGAACGGTAAAGTCGTCATCATCACCGGGGCGGCACAAGGGATCGGCGAGGCGTTCGCTGTGGGCTTCGCCAAGCAGGGGGCCAAGATCGTCATCGCCGACGTGCTCGACGGCGCCAACGCGGTCGAAAACGTGAAAAAGGCCGGGAGCGAGGCGATCTACGTAAAAACCGACGTGACCTGCCAGGAGCAGTGCAACGCCATGGCCAAGGCCGCCTTCGACGCCTTCGGCTCGGTCGACGTCATGATCAACAACGCCGGCCTGTTCGGCGGCATCGTGCTGCGCCCCTTCACCTCGCTCACCACCGAGGAGTGGAACCGGATGATGCAGGTCAACACCGGCGGACCGTTCCACTGCTGCAAGGCGGTCTTCCCTTACATGAAAGATCAGATGAAGGGGAAAATCATCAACATGTCCTCCGAGTCGATCCTGCACGGCGTGCCGGGGATGCTGCACTACGTCGCTTCCAAGGGCGCCGTCATGGCGCTGACCCGCGGCCTGGCCAGGGAAGTCGGCGACTTCGGCATCAACGTCAACACCATCGCCCCCGGCTTCACCCACTCCGCCGGCGGCAACAACTTCGACAAGAACAAGGAACTGATCGACATCCCGCTGGAGGACATCCTCACCCCGCAAAAATGCATCAAGCGCGAGTCGGTCCCGGAAGACCTGGTGGGTCTGGCGGTGTTTCTGGCCAGCGCCGACAGCGACTTCATCACCGGTCAGATGATCAATCACGACGGAGGCATCTGCCTCTACTAGCAGCCATACGGGCACCAAAAAGCTCCGAGCCTGGCGATCTGCAGGGAATGTTCCCCATGGTCGCCAGGCCTCTGGGTTTTGCTGGAAACGGCAAAACCTCCCTTTCGGAAAGGAGACCGCTTGTCCTGGCTAACAACCACCATGCAAAGGAGATCACAACATGGACAAGATTATTCGCGTGGATATGTCGCAACTGACTACCCGCACCGAAGCGGTACCGCCGGAATGGGCAGGGTTGGGAGGGCGGGCGCTGACCTCCGCCGTGGTGGCCAAAGAGGTCGTCGCCACCTGCCATGCCTTGGGGAGCAACAATAAACTGGTTTTCGCGCCGGGTCTTTTGAGCGGCACCTCCGCCGCCAACAGCGGGCGCTTTTCCGCGGGCGCCAAGAGCCCCCTGACCGGCACCATCAAGGAGAGCAACGCCGGCGGCACGGCGGCGCAGATGTTCGCCCGTTTGGGGATCAAGGCGCTGATCATCGAGGGGATGCCCGTCACGGGCAAGTGGTACGGCCTGCAGGTGAACAAGGACGGGGTCAGCATCGCCGAAGAGAGCGAGCTGGTGGGCAAGGGGAACTTCGCCGTGGTCGAGGCGCTCTCCGAGCGGCTGGGGAAGAAGACCGGCCTCCTTACCATCGGCCCGGCCGGCGAGATGATGATGCTCTCGGCCAACATCTCGGTCAAGGACTCGGACGGCAAATTGCGCAGCCACGGCCGCGGCGGCCTGGGCGCGGTGATGGGCTCGAAGCGGATCAAGTTCATCTCCATCGACGACGCCGGCGCCCCCGGGGTGAAGCTGGCCGACCCGGCGAAATTCACCGCCGCCGCGCGCGTCTTCGCCAGGTCCATCCTCGACCATCCGGCGACCGGCCAGGGTCTGCCGACCTTCGGCACCGCCGAGATGGTGAACATCGTCAACGCGGCGGGGGGGCTTCCCACGCGCAATTTCTCCCTCGGCCAGTTCGACCGGCACGAGGCGATTTCCGGCGAGACGCTGCGCGAGGTGATCATCGAGCGCGGCGGCAAGCCCAAGCACGGCTGCCAGCCCGGCTGCATCGTGCAGTGTTCGCAGGTCTACCTGGACAAGCAGGGCAACTACGTCACCTCGGGACTCGAATACGAGACCATCGAGATGCTGGGCGCCAACGCCGGGGTGGGCGACTTGGACGTGATCGCCGAGGCTGACAGCCTGATGGACGACATCGGCATCGATTCCATCGAGACCGCGGTCGCCTTCGGCGTGGCCATGGAAGGGGGCGTGCTCCCCTTCGGCGACGGAGCGGAGGTGCTGCGCATACTGCGCGACGAGATCGCTTTTGGCACGCCGCTTGGGCGGGTGATGGGAAGCGGCGCCGGCAACGTCGGCAAGGTCTATGGCGTCAGGAGGGTGCCGGTGGTGAAAAACCAGGGGATCCCCGCCTACGACCCGCGCTCCATCAAGGGGATCGGCATCACCTACGCCACCAGCACCATGGGCGCCGACCATACCGCGGGCTACGCGGTGGGTACCAACCTGATGGGAGTCGGGGGGGGCGTGGTCGATCCGCTGAAGAAGGATGGCCAGGTCGAATTGTCGAGGCACCTGCAGATCATCACCGTCATGCTCGATTCGGTCGGCCTCTGCCTGTTCCTGGGCTTTCCTGCGGCGGACATGCCCACCTGCGTGCCGGCCCTGGTCGACATGCTGAACGCGCGTTTCGGGCTGAAACTGACCCCGGAGTGGTTCGGGCTCTTGGGCGTCACCACCCTGAAGACCGAGCGCGCCTTCAACATCGCCGCCGGCTTCACCAACAAGGACGACCGTCTCCCCGAGTTCATGTGCGAGCCGCTGCCGCCGCACAACGCGGTCTGGGATTTCACCGGCGAGGAGATCGACGCCTTCTGGGATTTTTGATTTTTGGCAGGCTATTGCCGGGCGGCGCGGGGCGGGCCGCCCGGCTAAGGTAGAAAATTATGAAAGTCACCATCAATCTTTTCGCCACCTTCAGGGACGGCAGGTTCAAGGGAGAGCAACGCGAACTGGCCGAGGGGACCACCCTGCGCCAGGCGATAGCCGGGCTGGGGATCGCCCAAGGAGAGGTCGGCATGGCGCTGATCAACGGGCGCCACGCGCCCCTGGAGCATCCCCTGGCCGAGGGGGACGTCGTCGCCCTCGCGCCGTCGCTTGCCGGCGGCTAGCCGGCGCGCCGAATTTTGGCATGCTCGCCTACCGCTCATGCCAGTTTTACTGCCTCCGCCAGCCGTAGGGGCGAACCTCTTGTTCGCCCTGTCTCCAGCGGGGGAGAGGGCGAATACGAGATTCGCCCCTACGCGTGACGTCAGCGCCGTTGTGTTCCAGGTAAAGTGCCCCTCAACTCCAGCCCGGAAAAGGACGGGGGAGAAATCCGAGGCGCTCGGGCTTAACGCGGCGTGGGGAATCGTCAACAATATTGCGCCGAATAAAAAGCCCCTTGACTTAAAAATCGTAATGTAGTACCAATTTGCTTGATTGCGGGGCTGCCGTTGCCTTTTCCGCCTCAGGGAGGTGGCAAAATTAATTCCGCTGTGCAGTATTTTTCCTTGACAGCTAAAGTGGTATTGTGGTACCTATTTAACACTTTCAAAAATAATGGCGTCGGTCCCAATAGCCGGAGCCTGGATCCAGGCAACCTAGAAGGGGAATAAACATGAGGTATGCAGAGACCGGATTTAATCTCGAGATCGATTTATCCAAGGGAAGCATCGAAAGGGTCGCCACCGATCCGAAGCTGAGCGAGCTGTATCTGGGCGGGCTCGGCACCAACGCCAAGCTGATTTGGGACCGGGTCGGGCCCGAGGTCGATGCCTTCTCGCCCAAGAACCTGCTGATCTTCGGGGCGGGACTCTTGTGCGGCACGCCGGCCACCGGGTGCAACCGCACCATCGTCTCCACCATCTCTCCCCAAACCAAGCTTTTGGCCTTCTCCATGATGGGGGGCTTCTGGGCGCCGGAGCTGAAGTACGCCGGCTACGACAAGGTCGTCTTCCGCGGCAAATCGCCGGAACTCGTCTATCTCTACATCAACAACGACAAGGTCGAGCTGCGCGACGCCACCCACTTGAAGGGAAAGGGCGCCATCGAGACCGCCGAGCTCATCAAGAAGGAGCTGAGGGAGCCCAGGGCGCAGGTGGCGGCCATCGGCCTCGCCGGCGAGAACCGGGTCTTCTACGCCTCCATCGAGCAGGGTCGCTCCTCCGCCAGCCGGGGCGGCATCGGCGCCGTCATGGGCGACAAGAACCTGAAGGCGGTGGTGGTGCGCGGCACCAAGGACCTGATCATCGCCAAGCCGGCGGAGTTCATGGAACTGTGCGACGAGGTGCTGGAATACATCAAGCACCGCGCGGACAACCCGATCCCGGACGTGATGCCGATCCTGGCCGGTCTCGGCTCGCCGCAGGAGATGAAGGAAACCGACGAGAAGTGGCACACCGAGAACTTCAACTGGGGCAACGCCCGCGACCGCCGCAAGGATTTCTGGACCGACGAGGTCGAAAAGGAGTGGGAGCACACCATGGAGAAGGCGCGCACGCGCCTGATCAGCTGCTACAACTGCCCCATGAAGTGCGGCGCCACCATCTCCATGGAGGGGCTGCCGACCTACATGATGAAATGCTTCACCAAGCTCACCTACACCATGGGCGCCTACTCCAACCTGGAATTCGGCCTGAAGATCGCCCAGCGCGCAACAGAGTACGGCGTTGACGGCTTCTCCGCGCCGCAGGTGATGGCCTTCGCCCTGGAGCTTTTGGAAAACGGCATCCTGAGCGACGACGACTTCCCGGGCATGCCGGCCGACAACGAGGGGCGCTTCTACTACCTCCTGGACATGATCGTCAGGCGCGAGGGGATCGGCAACATCCTGGCCGACGGCACCTATTGGGCGGCCAAGGCGATCGGCAACGGCGCCGAGATCTACGCGCACAACAACATCAAGAAGACCGAGCAGCTGCCGCTCAAACTTTCCATGCTGAACCCCATCTACTACCTCATGTACTGCACGGGCGAGAAGATCAACATCACCCAGATCGAGGGGCAGTTCCCGCAGGCGCCCTATCCGACCATGGAGCAGCGCGAGGCCTTCGTCAAGGACTGGATCCAGGTCCCCGACGACAAGTTCAAGCAGATCTTCCTCGATTGGGAGCCGCGCGGCGAAAAATCCATGCCGCACTATCCGACCGTGGACATGTGCTGCGACATCGTCGACTGGCAGGAGAAGATGCACTACATCGACGACGCCCTGGGCCAATGCGCCGGCCTGTCGTCGTTCCCCCTGAAACCCCCGTACCACATCCACAACTACCCGAAATTCATCTCGGCCGGCACCGGCTTCGACATGGACGAGGCGAAGCTGACCGAGGCGGCCAAGCGCTACCGCACCCTGATCCGGGCCATCAACATCAGCCGGGGCATGAGAAGGGCCGACGAGGTGCCGCCGCAGGACCACTGGAAAAAACGTTTCCCCGAGCTGGAGAAGGAGCTTTTGGACGCCTACTACAAGCTCAAGGGGTGGAACGAAGACGGCATCCCCACCAAGGAATGCCTGGCGGAGCTGGGCCTCGACTACGTGAGCAAGGATTTCCAGGACAGGGGCATTTTGGCGCCGTAACCAGACGCCTCCCTTAGAGGCTCCGGCGGCAAAATACATCAGGCAGAGTGGAGGGTGTGAACCTTGAAGAAAATAGTTAAGACCATAAACATCAACGTCGACAAGTGCAACGGTTGCCGGGCCTGCGAGCTGATCTGCTCCGCTTTTCACGCGGTGCCCAAATACAGCAGCAACAACCCGGCCAGGTCTCGCGTCAGGATCGTGCGCGATCCGCTGAGAGACGTCTACGTGCCGCTTTACGCCGGCGAGTACGCCGAAAGCGAGTGCATCGGCCGCGACCAGTACACCATCGAGGGGAAGGAATACGACGAGTGCGGTTTCTGCCGGGCGTCCTGCCCGTCGCGCGACCTGTTCCGCGAGCCCGACTCCGGCCTGCCGCTCAAGTGCGACCTGTGCGACGGTGAGCCGGAACCGCTCTGCGTCAAGTGGTGCCTGGTCGGCGCCCTGTCGATCACCGAGCGCGAAGAGGAAGTGGACGGCGAAGAGGTGAAGCTGACGGAGATGGAAATCGGCCTGGAATCGTTGGTCAAGCGCTTCGGCGCCGCCAAGGTGGCCGACATGGTCGCCCAGATAACCAAGGACAAACGCTAAACAAAGAGCACAGGGATAGGTGATATCGTGGAGACCGTAGCCCCCTATAAAGAAATAATCGACGTTATCAAAGAGAAAGGCGGCGATACCTTCAAGTATTGCTACCAGTGCGGCTTGTGCGACGTGGTCTGCCCCTGGAACCGGGTGCGCGACTTCAGCATGCGCAAGATCGTGCGCCAGGGCACCTTCGGCTTGACCGAGATCGAGCAGGAAGAGATCTGGCGTTGCACCACCTGCGGCACCTGCCCGTCGCGCTGCCCCCGGGGCGTGAACCAGATCGAGGCCGGCGTGGCGCTGAGAAAGATCGGCGCCGAATACGACGTCTACCCCGGCCAGGCCGCTACCGTCAGGAACGTGGTGGCGAACCTCACCTCCGAAGGAAACTCCATCGGCGGCGAGCGCGGGAAAAGGGCCGACTGGGCCAAGGACCAGCAGGTGAAAAGCTTCACCGAGTCCATGGAGATCCTCTACTTCCCCGGCTGCTACCTGAGCTACGATCCGCGCCTGAAGAAGGTAGCGGTCGCCACCGCCGCCATCCTCAACAAGGCCGGGGTGAAGTTCGGCATCCTGGGCGAGAAGGAGAGCTGCTGCGGCGAGAGCATCCGCAAGACCGGCAACGAGGATCTGTTCAGAAAGCTCGCCAAGGAGAACATCAAGACCTTCATCGACGCCGGCGTCAAGAGGGTGCTGGTTTCCTCCCCGCACTGCTACCACACCTTCAAGAACGAGTATCCCGAGTTCATGGTCCACTTCGAAGTGGTGCACATGAACCAGTATCTGGTGGAACTGATCGACGCCGGCCGGCTGAAGTTCGTCGGCGAATACAACAAGACCATCACCTACCACGACCCCTGCTACCTCGGGCGCCACAACGGCATCTACGACGAGCCCCGCGACATCTTGAAGAAGATCCCGGGCCTGGTGCTGCGCGAGATGGTCGACAACCGCGAGAACAGCCTTTGCTGCGGCGGCGGCGGAGGGCGCATCTGGATGGAGACCCCGAAGGAGGAGCGCTTCTCGGACATCAGATTGGCCCAGGCGGTGGACGTCGGAGCCGAAGTGTTGGCCACCTCCTGCCCCTATTGCATCACCAACTTCACCGATTCGAGCCTGGACCTGACCGAGCCCTTCGAGATCAAGGACATAACGGAAATCGTCCAGGAAGTCATCTAGCACCCGGACCTGATAAGGAAGTGATAAATTGAGCCATTCAATCGAAACTCAAAATAGCGCGCCAGAGAAAAACCTCGGAGACGTCCTGATCGTCGGCGGAGGAATCAGCGGCATCCAAGCCTCGCTCGACCTCGCCAACTCCGGTTTCAAGGTCTACCTGGTCGACAAGTCTCCGGCTTTGGGCGGCAAGATGTCACAGTTGGACAAGACCTTCCCTTCCAACGACTGCTCCATGTGCATCGAGTCCCCGAAGTTCATCGAGTGCTCCAGGAACCCGAACATCGAGATCATCACCTACACCGAGGTGGACCGGGTCGAGGGTGAGGCGGGGGACTTCAAGGTCACGCTGATCAAGAAGCCGCGCTACATCATCGAGGAGAAGTGCACCGGCTGCACCATCTGCGTCGACTACTGCCCGGTGAAGATTCCCGATCCGTTCAACCAGAACCTCTCCGAGAACAAGGCCGTGCATATCCTCTTCTCGCAGGCGGTGCCGCTGGTCACCTACGTGGACCCGGAGACCTGCCTGTACCTGAAAGAGGGGAAATGCCAGATCTGCGTGGGCGCGTGCAAGACCAACGCCATCGATCTGCACCAGAAGCCGGAGAAGATGGAGATCGAGGTGGGGGCGATCCTGCTCTCCCCGGGCTTCGAGACCTTCGACCCCAAGCTGCGCGGCGATTTCGGCTACGGCCGCATGGAGAACGTGGTAACGAGCCTCGACTACGAGCGCATCCTCTGCTCCACCGGTCCCTACGAGGGGACCATCCGTCGCCCCTCCGATAAGAAGCACCCCTCGAAGATCGCCTGGATCCAGTGCGTCGGCTCTAGGCAGGTGCTCCCCGGCGGCAACAGCTACTGTTCGGCCGTCTGCTGCGCCTATACCCAGAAGCAGGTGATCCTGACCAAGGACCACGACGCCGGCATGGACGCGACCATCTTCCACAACGACATCCGCGCCTACGGCAAGGACTTCGAGCGTTTCTACCAGAGGGCGGAAAAACTTTCCGATGTCCGTTTCATACGCAGTTATGTTACGGTGGGCAAGGAGATGCCCGACAGCAAGAACGTCACCGTCAGGTACTCGACCCTGGACGAAGGGGTGAAGGAAGAGGAATTCGACATGGTCGTGCTGTCGGTGGGGCTCAATCCCCCCAACGACGTGCAGGGGCTGGCGAAGACCTTCGACATCGAACTGAACCAGCACGGATTCTGCAAGACCAACCCGGTCAACCCGATCGAGACCTCCAGAAAAGGGGTGTTCGTCTCCGGCGCCTTCACCGGTCCCTTGGACATCCCCGAGTCGGTGGTGACCGCCTCCGGCGCCGATGCCCTCTGCGGCGAGCTTCTGAACTACCGCCGCGGCCGGCTGGAGCGGGAAAGGGTCTATCCCCCCGAGCGCGACACCTCCCAGGAGGAGTTGAAGATCGGCGTGGTGATCTGCCACTGCGGCGCCAACATCGGCCGCATCGTGGACATCCCGGCGGTGGTCGAGTACGCGAAGACCCTCCCCGGCGTGAGCTATGCCGGCGAGAACCTGTTCGCCTGCTCCACCGAGAACGCCAAGCAGATCTCCGACGCCATCGCCGCCAAGGGCCTGAACCGCGTGGTGCTGGGGGCCTGCACGCCGAGGACCCATGAGCCGCTCTTCAGGGACACCTGCCGCGAGGCCGGCATCAACCAGTACTTCTTCGAGATGGCCAATATCCGCGAGCACTGCTCCTGGGTGCACTCGCGCGAGAAGGAGAGCGCCACCCAGAAGGCCAAGGAAATAATCAGGATGTCGGTGGCACGCGCCGCCCACCTGGAGCCTTTGCAGGAATTCCAGCTGCCGGTCAACAAGGCGGCGGTGGTAGTGGGAGGGGGGCTCGCCGGCATGACCAGCGCCCTCAGCATCGCCGAGCAGGGATTCGAAGTCTACCTGCTGGAAAAAGACGACGACCTGGGTGGCATGGCGCGCAGAATCAAGTACACCCTGGAAGGGATGGACGTACAGGGGCATCTGAGCGCGCTGGTGAAGAAGGTGTACCGGCATCCGCGGGTGCATGTGATCACCGAGGCCGAGATCCTGGAGGTTTCCGGTTACGTCGGCAACTTCGTCACCAAGGTGAGAAGCGAGGGGCGGGTCAGGGACATCGAGCACGGGGTAGCCATCCTCGCCACCGGCGCCAAGGAGTACCAGCCGACCGAGTACGGCTTCGGCACCGACGACCGCATCCTGACCCAGCTGACGCTGGAAGGCGAGATCGCGGCCAAGAGCGACAAGGTGACCGGTGCCCAGAGCCTGGTGATGATCCAGTGCGTCGGCTGCCGGCAGGCCGATCGCAACTACTGCGCCCGCGTCTGCTGCAGCCAGGCGATCAAGAACGCCCTGAAGCTCAAGGAAATCAACCCCGAGTTGGAGATTACCATCCTGTTCCGGGACATGAGGAGCTACGGCTTCAAGGAGAACTACTACCGCGAGGCCTCCGCCAAGGACGTCAAGTTCATCCGCTTCACGCCGGAGACCAAGCCGACCGTGGAAGTCACGAGCGGCGGGCTGAAGATCTCGGTGGTCGACCCGGTGCTGGGGCAGATCATGGAGCTGGAAGCCGATCTGCTCGCCTTGTCCGCCGCGGTGATCCCGGCCGATACGGCTGTCGACGTGGCCAAGCTCTTCAAGGTATCGCTCAGCCCCGACGGCTTCTTCCAGGAAGCGCACGTGAAATTGCGGCCGGTCGACTTCGCCGCCGACGGCATCTTCCTGTGCGGCACCGCCCATTATCCCAAGCACCTGACCGAGACCATCAGCCAGGCGTACGGGGCGGCGGGGCGCGCCATCTGCATCATCTCGGGCGATTCGGTTACCGCCTCGGGAGCCGTCTGCGACGTCACCCAGAGCGACTGCGTATCCTGCGGGGCCTGCATCACCGCCTGCACCTACGGCGCCATCGACTTCGAGGACACCCCGCACGGCAAGAAGGCCAGGGTGAACGCGGTCCTTTGCAAGGGAGACGGTCTCTGCAACGCCAAATGCCCGACGGGAGCCATTTATCTGAAGCATTATACGGACGACGAGATCATGGCCCAGATCGATCAGGCGATGCCGGTGCGCAAAAAAAGATAACGAATTCTAAGAAAGGAGATAGCAATGTCTACAGGACTTGATTTCAAGCCAAGCGTCCTCGGCTTCTTGTGCACTTGGTGAGCATACGGCGCTGCCGACCTGGCTGGAGTTTCCAGACTGCAATATACAACTGAAACAAAGATTATCCGCGTAATGTGCACCGGCAGGGTGGACCTCGCTTTCGTACTGCGAGCTTTCTCGAACGGGGCCGACGGCGTCTTCATCGGCGGCTGCTGGCCGGGCGAGTGCCACTACGTCACCGAAGGGAACTACGATGCGCTCTTCAACATGCATCTGGGCAGGAAACTGCTAGAGCAGATCGGCGTCAACCCCGAGCGGCTGCGGCTCGAATGGATGTCTGCTTCCGAGGGGCTGCGCTACGCCGAGGTGATGAACGACTTCGGCAAGAAACTGAAGCAAATGGGGCCTTTGGGCGCCGGCGAAGGGATCGAGGAGAGCGTCCTGGCCGCCAAGCTGGAAGCGGTCAGCAAGCTGATCCCCTACATCAAGCTGGTCGAGCGCGAGCGGTTGCGGGCGCGCTTCAAGAGCGAGGAGGAGTACGAAGCCTTCTTCGCCAGCGACGACTTCGCCAGGCTCTTCAACGAGCTGGTGGTGGACAAACTGGCGGTGAGCCAGCTGGTGCAGATCCTGCGCCTGGGACCGCTCTCCACCACCGAGATCACCAGCGCTCTGGGGCTCAAGCCGTCCGAGGTATCGAGGCATCTGAAGGATTCGACCAGGCACGGCCTGATCCGGTTCGACGAAGGGCTGAAGCGCTTCGCTTTGGTCTAAAGAAAGCTCAAAGGACACCACCATGGATATCGGCAGAATCGATCAGGTAATTGACAAACATGACGGCGAGGCGAGCTCGCTGATCCAGATCTTGTTGGAGATCCAAAGCGAGAACCACTGGCTTCCCAAGGAGGCGCTGGACCGGGTGAGCGAGAGATTGCAGGTGCCGATGAGCCGCATCCAGCACATCACCACCTTTTACAAGGCCTTCAGCCAGGTGCCCAAAGGGCGCCACGAGATCCACGTCTGCGTCGGCACCGCCTGCCACGTGCGCGGCGCGCAGCGGGTGCTGGAAGCGCTGGAGGACGCCACCGGCCTCAAGCCGGGCGAGACCGACGTCGAGCTGAAATTCAGCCTGGAGACGGTGAACTGCCTGGGATGCTGCGCCCTGGGCCCGGTCATGGTGGTCGACGGCGAATATCACGGCAATGTGGCGCCGGCCAAGTCGGCTGAGGTATTGAAAAACTACGAGTAAGGAAACTAGTTATGCTAATGATAAATTCGCCTGCCGAACTGGAAGCATGCCGGAAGGACATCTTATCTAAACGCGATCCCAAAAAGCCCTGCATCACGCTTTGCTCCGGCAGCGCCTGTCACGCCACCGGCAGCGAGAAGGTGGCCCGGGCCATCGAGCTGGAAGTCAAAAACCACGGACTGGACGTCGAGGTGGACATCCGCCGGACCGGCTGCCACGGCTTCTGCGAAAAAGGCCCGATCGTCGTCATCTATCCCGAGGGGATCTGCTACCTGAAGGTGCAGCCCGAAGACGTCTGCGAGATCATCTCCCACACCTTCAAGGAGAAGAAGATCGTCGAGCGCCTGCTCTACTGCGACCCGAACACCGGCGAGAAGGCGACCTTCGAGCACGACATCCCCTTCTACAAGAACCAGGAACGCCTGGTGCTGGGGCTGAACCGCAAGATCGATCCCAAGAGCTTCGAGGATTACATGGCGGTGGGCGGCTATCAGGCGCTGTCCAAGGCGCTCTTCGAGATGACGCCCGAAGAGGTGATCGGCGAGGTGAAAGGCGCGAACCTCAGGGGGCGCGGCGGCGCGGGCTTTCCGTCCGGCCTCAAATGGGAGATGGCCAGAAACGCGCCCGGCGACGTCAAATACGTGATCGTCAACTGCGACGAGGGTGACCCCGGCGCCTACATGGACCGCTCGCTCATGGAGGGTAACCCCTTCGCCGTGCTGGAAGGGCTGATGATCGGCGCCTACGCCATCGGCGCCCGCGAGGGTTACGTCTACGTGCGCCAGGAATATCCGCTGGCGGTGAGTAACCTCGCCGAGGCCATGAAGCAGGCCACCAGGCACGGGCTTTTGGGCAAGAACATCCTCGGCTCCGGATTCGATTTCACCGTCAAGGTGCACTGCGGAGCCGGCGCCTTCATCTGCGGCGAAGAGACTTCGCTCTTGATGTCGCTGGAAGGAAAGGCGGGCGAGCCCAACCCGAGGCCGCCGTTTCCGGCCACCAAGGGACTTTGGGGCAAGCCGACCAACATCAACAACGTCGAGACCTGGGCCAACATTCCGCTCGTGATCAACAAGGGCGCGGCGGCCTTCAGCGCCCTGGGCACCGAGGTCAGCAAGGGTACCAAGATCTTCTCGCTGGTCGGCAAGGTGAACAACACCGGCCTGGTCGAGGTGCCGATGGGCATACCTCTCAGAGACATCATCTACAAGATCGGCGGAGGCGTGCCGGGAGGTAAGAAGTTCAAGGCCGTGCAGACCGGCGGACCTTCGGGCGGTTGCATCCCCGAGGCGCTCTTGGACATCAAGGTGGACTTCGAGGAGTTGACCAAGGCGGGCGCCATGATGGGCTCGGGCGGCATGATCGTCATGGACGAGGACACCTGCATGGTGGACATCTCCAGGTACTTCCTGGAGTTCCTGAGCGACGAGTCCTGCGGCAAATGCACCCCCTGCCGCGAAGGGATCAGGCGCATGCTGCGGATCCTCACCGACATGACCACCGGCAAAGGGAAGGAAGGCGACCTGGAGCTCTTGGAGGAGTTGGCGGAAACGACCAAAGGGGCATCGCTGTGCGCCCTGGGCAAGGGCTCGCCCAACCCGGTGTTGAGCACCATGCACTACTTCAGGGAGGAGTACGAGGCGCACATCGTCCACAAGCGTTGCCCGTCGCTCTCCTGCAAGGAGCTGATCAACTACGTGATCGATCCCGAGAAGTGCAAGGCGTGCGGCAGCTGCTTCAGGCAATGCCCGGCCGAGGCGATCCATGGCGGCAAGAAGATGATCCACGAAGTCATCCAGGAGAAGTGCACCAAGTGCGGCACCTGCCTGGAGGCCTGCCCGGCGCGCTTCGGCGCGGTCAAGAAGATCTCCGGCGAGCCCGTCCCGGCGCCGCTCAGCGAAGCGCAGAGAACCATGGCTTAACAGCGACAATCCATTTGTCACGTAAAGTTTCGAGGAAATAGACAATGAGCGAAATCGTCTTGCAGATAGATGGAAAAAAGGTCGTCGCCGCTGCCGGCATGACCATCCTGGAGGCGGCGCAGACCGTCGGCATTGCCATTCCCACCCTTTGCCACCACGAGAAGCTGGCGCCCTACGGCGCCTGCCGGATCTGCACGGTGGAGGCGGAGTCGCGCGGCAGAATGAATATGGTCGCCGCCTGCACCTACCCGGCCGAGCAGGACCTGGTGGTCACCACCCGCTCGGAAAAGGTGGACAAGATCCGCAAGGTGCTCCTGGAGCAGATGCTCTCCCACGCGCCGGACTCGGTGCAGTTGACGGAGCTGGCCAAGGTCTACGGCGCCGACAAGGACCGCTTCTCCAAAGAGTCTTCCTTTTGCATCCTCTGCGGCCTGTGCGTTCGCTACTGCGCCGAGGTGAAAAAGAAAAACGCCATCGGCTACATCGACCGCGGACCCAGGCGCGAGATCAGCTTCGTCCCGGAAGTCGCCGGCAAGGAATGCTGGGACTGCAAGGAGTGCTTCGACCTCTGCCCGACCTCCGCGCTGCAAGCCGCCTATGTGCTGACCGAGGCGCTGGCGGCCACCCCGACTCCCGACGACGACGGCTGCGGTTCCGGCGGTTGCGGCAGCGGCGGTTGCGGCTGCAAACACTGATCACACCCTTTTCGAAACAGCAACAACGAACTACTCGGAGGTTTTATGAAAATTCTTGTCTGCATCAAGCAGGTCCCCGATTTGGAGTCGCGCTTCAAGCCTGACGCCGCCGGCGTCTGGTTCTCCGAGGCGGACCTGGCCTTCCGCGTCAACGAGTACGACGAGTACGCCATCGAGCAGGCCGTCAAGCTCAAGGAACAACTGGGCAACGAGCCGGAAATCACCGTGCTCAGCATCGGCCCGGACCGCGTGCTGGAAGCGATCAAAAAGGCCCTCGCCATGGGCTGCGACCGCGCCGTGCACGTGCAGGACTCGGCCGCCCACCTGAAGGATCCCTGGCAGATCGCCTCGATCATCGCGACTCACGCCAAGGATCAGGCCTACGACGTGATCTTCACCGGCATGCAGTCCCAGGACCGCGGCTCGGCCCAGGTCGGCGTCACCGTCGCCGAACAACTCGGCTACGCCTGCGCCACCACCCTGGTCGGTTTCGCCTACGAGGGGGGCGCCATCACCGCCAAGCTGGAGCTGGAGGGAGGGATCAAGGGAGTCGCCAAGCTCAAGACCCCCGCGCTGGTCACCTGCCAGCTCGGCCTGAACACGCCGCGCTACCCGACTCTGCCCAACATCATGAAGGCCAAGAAAAAGGAAATCGCCGGCGTCCCGGTGGCGGATCTTCTCAAGGAAGAGGCCCTGGGCAAAACGGTCAGCTTCCACCCGCCCGCCAAGAAAGGGAGCGGACTGATACTGGAAGGCGACGTCAGCGATCTGGTGGAAAAAGTCATCGGCATCCTCAAGGACAAGACCGCGGTACTGCGCTAGGAGATAACTATGAAAACACTATTGATAGGCGAATACCGTCAAGGGAAACTGCTGGACACCACCTACGAGCTCTTCGGCTTTGCCGGGCAACTGGGCGCCGAAACCGCGCTCTTCCTGGTCGGCACCGACTCGCAACTCCCGGCCTACGGCGGGACCCTGTACCTGGCCGACGTCGCCGTCTGCGGCGAATACAGCCCGGAGCTGCACAAGCAACTGGTGCTGGAGGCGATCAAGAAGGAAAATCCGGACCAGATCGTGTTCCTGCACTCCTCCTACGGTTGGGATCTGGCGCCGCGCGTGGCCGCGAGCCTCAAGGTGGCCCAGGTGTCCGAGGTGGTGGCCATCCAGGAAGGGGGCTACGAGGTCGGCTGCTGCAACGCCAAGATGCGCAGGACCCTCAAGCCCGCCACCGCCCAGTCGGTGATCACCATCCAGGCCGGCGCCTTCGAAGGCGTGCAGCCGGGCGGCGCCCCGCAAATCGTCAAGTTGGCCCCCGCCGGAGCGAGCAACGTCGAGTTCCTCGGCTACGAGCCGGCTGAAGAGAAAGGGGTCGATCTGGCCAAGGCCGAGATCATCGTCAGCGCCGGCCGCGGCATCGGCAAGAAGGACAACGTCGGCATCATCGCCGCCCTCGCCAAGGCTTTCGGCGGCGAGCTCGGCGCCAGCCGCCCGGTGGTGGACGCCGAATGGGTGTCCCACGATCACCAGGTCGGTACCACCGGCCAGACCGTCTCCCCCAAACTGTACGTCGCCTGCGGCATCTCCGGCGCCATTCAGCACCTGGCCGGCATGAAGAAATCCGAGTTCATCCTGGCCATCAACAAAGACAAGGACGCGCCCATCGGCGAGGTTGCCGACGTGCTGGTGGTAGCCGACTTGTTGCAGTTCGTCCCGGCCCTGACCGCCAGGCTTTCGCAGTAACCTTGCCGCACGTCCGGTAGGCTGCCGTCTCCCGGAGGTTGTAAACCATGATGCCGCAGCGTTTGCGTCGCTTGACGCGGACGCTGCGCATCCGACTTCGTTCAACGACGAGCGGGGTGCGAGGTTTGCTTCGGGCCATGGCAGTTTTTTATAAAGCCGCATCGCCAGCGTAAAAGCCGGCGGTGCGGTTTTTTTGTCTCAAGATCTAAAATGCCGTTATCTTTTACTGTTGACATTTCAATAAACGCCATAGTATCTTGTGTGCAAGACAATGGAGCACTATGATATCGTACCGTGAAAACATCGTTTACCTGATCGCCAAGGCCCACCAGCGAGCGCAGGGAGTGCTGAAAGGGCACCTGCAGGGCTTCGGGCTCACCCCCATGCAATGCCTGTTCATGGAATCCCTCTGGGACGAGGATGGACTTTCCGTCGGCGAAATCGGACGGCTGATCGGGCTCGATACCGCTACCTTGGCCGGCATCCTCGATCGCATGGTGAACGCAGGCTGGGCGCGGCGCGAAACCGACCGAGACGACGGCCGGGTGGCGCGGGTGTATCTGACCGACAAGGCCAAAGGGGCGATCGGCGAGCTGGCCGTGACCATAGAACGCACCAACAACGAACTGCTCAAGAATTTCTCGCTGGAAGAAAAGCTCCTTTTCAAGCGACTCTTACGCGACGTTAGGGACTGACGCTTTGGCGCGTCCGCCGTTATCGTTTATTTAGATATCTTGCATACCAGCTATCAGCAGCACCACTACCTAGGGAGGTGGATTCATGTACATGCCGGATTTTGATTACCACGCACCGAACACTTTAGCCGACGCCTGTGTTCTTCTTGACGAACTTGGAGAGAAGACGGTTGTCTTTGGGGGAGGGTCGGATCTTCTGCACAAGATGAAGAACGGTCATCTGACCCCGGACCACGTGGTGTCGCTCAGGCGCATGACGCATTTAAGCCAGATCCGCCACGAAGAGGGGCGCGGGATCGT
>CAIYDQ010000190.1 GCA_903925075.1 uncultured Geobacter sp. | reverse complement strand
GGCCGACTGATTGAACAGCTTAGGGACCAGACATTAAAACCACATGAAATCATACTCGTGGACAGCAGCCCCAATCCGCTGGCAATCCCCCCACCGGGTGTGCGTCATCTGAAGAATCCAAAAGACATCTCTCTTAGTTGGGACTACAACTTCGGCGCAGACCACGCACAAGGTGACTACTTGCTCAATATGCAACAGGATTGCCTTCCGGAAAACGAACGCGCAATCGAGGAGGTTTTCGAGGTGCTTATCCCGGGACGTGTGGCGGTTGTTGCCACGGTCACGTTGCCTGCGCAAAGTTGGACGAATTACAATTTCTGGGGCCAGGCTCTGATGGCGCGATGGGTGGGCGACGTTAAACAGGGCATCAGTGGTAAGTTTGATCTTATCCGCATAGAGGTGTTCCGCAAAATCAACGGTTACGACCCCAAAAACTTTAGCTTTGCCGGCGAAGACATGGATCTCTACATCCGCTTAAGCGAGCAAGGCGAAGTGGTTGTTGCTTCCACAAAGATCATTCATCTGCACAATCAATCTCAAAAAACACGATGTCGCGATCTGTTCAAAAAGCACTTTCAGCTTGCGGAATCATTTGGGGCGCTTTTCCGCAAATGGAGATTCAAACTGGCACAAATCCCCTATGCGGTAAACTACTCCCACCACCTGGCCAAGTATCTTTACCTGCTTTTGCCGTTCAGCCTGTTGTTTCCGAAATATTTCATCCCGTTCCTGCTCGTCGCGACCAACTTCACAAACCGCGAAGTCTGGCGTATTCAGTCGCCGAAGAAATTTCTTTTCCTGGTGTTGAACCCCGCGATGTTTCTCGTCGGTGCGGCAGGCACGATCAAAGGTTACTTAAGCGGAAAGCAGCGCTATTCCGTGAACAAATGAACATAGCAACTCAATGAACCGGGACGAAAAGCCATTGACAAGGAAGTGCTCAAGGCAGTCGTCTTGGAGGGGCGCATTCGCGAGTCCTTGGTAAGGTTGGTAGGAATGCTTCGCCCAGGCGTCCTCCGCTCCCGAATGCGCGCAGGCAAGACCGTTCTCCCTGACAATGCGAGAGCCGGGGCGGGTTCCGTTGGTTGGCGGAGGATAATGGCCAGGCGGGAGACTTGACTTGCGGCGCGGGGACTATGGCGCTGGTCGGATTGATATCCACTGTGATCTTCACGTTTCTTCACCGGGGATTATCCCGGCAACCTTCGAATAGAACCTGCCCAGTCGCCGGGCCGCGCCGCGAACCGTGATGGCGGCGAGGCTCAAAATACGGCTTGCAATCCCCCGGAATCCGGTTCAAGAATAGTCTTCCGCGAGTTGTTGCTGTGTTTTTGCTTGAATCATCACTCATTCTCGACTAAAGTTATAAACGATGAATGCGTCGTCCAATTTCACACCAATGGTTTCTTGCCCTACGGAGGCCGGTGCAATGTTGTTTGCAATTACGGCGACGGACTTCAGTATCCACCTTGAAACCCCTGTCTGCTGCGTGATCTAACCATGAGCAACCTCGTCCAGGTTCAAGACCCAACTTCCGCCCCATCCGATGCCGTGCTGGCGGCACGCCGACAATTGCGGGAACTGCCTGCGCCCGAGCCGGCAGCGGGCCTTGATGCCTATCGACGGGAGCGCGAACTGGCCCTCGCCTCCTCGCCCCGGCGGCGAGAGAACTATGACAAATACATGCGTTCATCCCGTCGGGGAGCCGCTGTGGACTATCTGCCCATCAAATTGGATATCGAGAACGTGAGCCGCTGCAACTTCCGCTGCACCATGTGCGTGGTGAGCGACTGGCCGAAGGGAAAGCGCGGGGAGGACATGCCCTTGG
>CAIYDQ010000189.1 GCA_903925075.1 uncultured Geobacter sp. | reverse complement strand
GCTTGAGCAGGCGGCGCTCACCGTCTCGCACATCATCGCGGCGCGCATCATCCCGGCCACCCTGGAATTCCTGGACCGGGTGACCATCAAGTGCGTGGAGGAGTACGCGCACGTGGGGCTGCCGCTGGACGTGGACGCGGTACTCCTGATCGAGGTGGACGGGCATCCGGCGCAAGTGGAGGAGGAGGCGGCCGGCATCCGCGGCATCTGCGAGCGGCACGGCTGCTCCTTTTTCCAGACCGCCGCGACCCCGGAGGAGGCGCTGAAGCTCGCCACCGCCAGGCGGGTCGCGCTCTCGGCGCTGGCGCGGCTGAAGCCGACCACCATCCTGGAGGACGCCACCGTGCCCAGAAGCTGCATCGCGCCGATGGTGAAGCTGATCCAGGAAACCGCCAGGAAATACGACCTGGTGATCGGCACCTTCGGGCACGCCGGCGACGGCAACCTGCATCCGACCTGCCTGACCGACGAGCGCGACCAGGACGAGATCGCCCGCGCCCACCAGGCCTTCGGGGAGATTTTCGAAGCGACCATCGCCATGGGAGGGACCATCACCGGGGAGCACGGCGTCGGGGTGGCGAAGAAGAAATACCTCCCCAAGCTGGTGGGAGAGGCGGGGATTCAGGTGATGCGCGGCATAAAGGGCGCCTTCGATCCCAAGGGGATACTCAACCCCGGAAAGATCTTCTAAAAAATCTAAGAGGTTCGCAGATGGACTACGTAAAGCTGATCAATTGCATGCGCTGCGGCATGTGCCTGCCGCACTGCCCGACCTATAAGGAAACCTTCCTGGAGACGGCCTCGCCGCGCGGCCGGGTGGCGCTGGTGCGCAAATTCCAGGAGGGCGAACTGGTGGACAGTATAAAGTTCATCGAATACGTCTCCTTGTGCCTCGACTGCCAAGCCTGCGCCTCGGCCTGCCCCTGCGGGGTCAACGCCGGCGAACTGGTGGCCGAGTTCCGCTGCGAAAAAAAACAGCAGGAGGGGCTCACCGGCATGGAAGAGCTGATCCTCAGAAAGCTGGTGCCGCACCCGGACCGCCTGGAGAGCGCAACCGCGCCGATCCGTCTCTACCAGCGCTCCGGCCTGCAGAAGGTGGTCCGCTCCCTCGGGCTTTTGAAGGTTTTTCCCGCCGCGCTCGGCAGGATGGAGGGACTGCTCCCCGCGCTCCCCGCGGCGCCGCTTAGGCAGACCTTGCAGGAAATCACACCCGCCCAAGGGGAGCAAAAGGGGACGGTCGGCTTCTTCCTGGGCTGCGTCATGAGCCTGGTCTTCAGCGAGGCGAGTCTGGCCACGGTGCACCTGCTCTCGGCGCTGGGCTACCGGGTGATCACCCCCAAGGCGCAAAAATGCTGCGGCGCTCCCAACATGCTGGGGCACGACAAGGAGGGGCTTTTGGAGGCGGCGCGCTTCAACACCGAGCTGTTCGGCTCCTACGAGCTCGATTTCGTGGTCACCGACTGCGGCGGCTGCGGCGCCGAGCTGAAGAAATACGGCCGGCATCTGGACGGCGAGCCGCGAGCCGCCGCCTTCAGCGCCAAGGTGCGCGACATCTCCGAGATCCTGGCCGCCGAGGGCGCGGCGCTGCGGCCGCAGCTAAAGCCGCTGCCGCTCAAGGTCACCTATCACGACCCCTGCCACATCGCCCACTGCCAGGGGATTCGCAGCGAACCGCGCGCCCTGATCGAGATGATCCCGGGCATCGATTTCCGCGAGCTGGGGGAGGCCGACGCCTGCTGCGGTTCGGCCGGCACCTACAACATCGAGAAGCCCGAGATGTCGGACCGGGTGGTGGCCCGCAAGCTGGAGAACATCCGCAAAAGCGGCGCCCGGTACCTGGTTACCAGCAACCCCGGTTGCCTCTTGCAGTTGAAGAAGGCGCTGGCCGACGCCTCGGAGCCGGTGCAGGTGATCCATCTGACCGAGCTGTTGCAGCTGAGCATGCGAGCCGAGAGCGGTTAGCGGTTGGTCAAAAAGCTGTTGCCATTGGTAGGGTAATGTAGTATCCGTGGCGGTCATGAAATTCACACCGATCAAACCCAAGAAGGTATCGGCCCAGATAGCCGAGCAGATCCGGAAGTCGGTAATGTCCGGCGAGTTCAACCCCGGCGAAAAGCTCCCCCCGGAGCGCGAATTGGCCGAGATGTTCGGCGTGTCGCGCCCCTCGGTGCGCGAGGCGCTCAACGTCCTGGTCTCCTCGGGGCTGGTCGAGACCCATCAGGGCGGCGGCACGGTGGTCCGCTCCCTGATGGAAAATTCGGCGGGGACGCCGCTTTCCGAGCTGATTCGGATCGACGGAGACCGCGCCCTCGACGTGATCGAGGTGCGCCAGGGGATGGAATCCTGGACCGCCTGGTACGCCGCGACCCGGGCGCTCCCCGAGGATATCCGGCGGCTCAAGGTGGTGGTGGACGGGATGGCTAAAAACCTGGAGGGACTCACCCCCTCCGAGGATTACGACGCCAACTTCCACATGCTGGTGGCGCGCGCCACCCACAACGTGGTCTGGTCCCACATGATGCAGAGCCTCTTCGACGCCATGCAGGAATTCCAGCGCGACGTCTGGCGGGCCGTTTATCTGGCCGGCGACGATCACAAGATCCTCTACGGCCATCACCTGCGGATCTACGAGATGATTCGCGACCGCAACCCGGAAGGGGCCAGGGACGCGATGGTGGAGCACCTGACCTTCGCGCAGCAGAAGTGCTCGGCCTACGTCTCCATGCGCGGCAACGGCCAGGGGGAGTAATTGGGTTAAGATCGAGGCGGGATCGAGATCCAGATCCGAACGCAGTACGAAGGCCCGACGGGTTTACCCGATCGGGCCTTCGTAGTTCAGTGATATCGGCTCTCCCTCCCCCCAAGCGCCGGCGCGGGAGAGCTTTGAAAAGAGATGAACGGTTTCAACCATCCGCCGATCCGCCTTTATCCCCTCCATCGGTTGTATCCCTGTCAAATGATTTTGCCTGATGGTTCGCTTTTATCCCTGCTGAACCCGCTTGCAGGTTTTTGGTTGAAGAGCCCCCTGTTTTTCGGTATAGTGAGCCGATTTATCCCTATTTAGATAAACCAAGGAGGTTTTCAATGATAGATTTTCTGGGCGATTGGAAGAGGTCGGACTACTGCGGCGGCTTGAGGGCCTCACAAGTGGACCAGGAAGTGGTCCTTATGGGGTGGGTTTCGAAACGGCGCGACCACGGCGGCCTGATCTTCATCGACCTGCGCGACCGGGACGGCATCGCCCAGGTGGTCTTCGACCCGGAAAGGTGCCCGCAGGCTCACGGCAAGGCCGAGTCGGCCCGCAACGAATACGTACTGGCTATCAAGGGCACGGTGGCGCTTCGCCCCGAAGGGACGATCAACGCCAAGATGAAGACCGGCGAAGTCGAGATCCTGGTGACGGAGTGCAAGCTGTTGAACCCCTCCAAGGCGCTCCCCTTCACCATGGACGGCTTCGTCGACGTCGCCGAAAACATCAGGCTCAAGTACCGCTACCTGGACCTTAGGACCGGCAAGCTGCAGGCCAACCTGATCCTTCGCTCCAAGGTCGCCCAGCTCACCCGCTCCTACCTGGTGGACAACGGCTTCCTGGAGCTGGAAACCCCCTTTCTCACCAAATCGACCCCGGAAGGGGCCAGGGACTTCCTGGTTCCCTCCCGCATCAATAAGGGCGAATTCTACGCGCTGCCGCAGTCGCCGCAGCTCTTCAAGCAGATCCTGATGGTCTCGGGCTTCGACAAGTACTTCCAGATCGTGCGCTGCTTCCGCGACGAGGACCTGCGCGCCGACCGCCAGCCCGAGTTCACCCAGATCGACTGCGAGATGTCCTTCATCGACCGCGAGGACATCATCACCGTCATGGAAGGG
>CAIYDQ010000188.1 GCA_903925075.1 uncultured Geobacter sp. | reverse complement strand
TCGCCACCTGCTCCACATCCACCGTGCGCGAGATGTTCTCGCCGCAGTGGCACACAAAAACTCCGATTCTAGACATAGGCTCCTCTATGCGATCCTGGGCGAACGCGCGTCCGCCCGTATCTGCTCGATAATCTTGGGCACAACCGTAGGATGCGGTGAACATCGTGAACCGCATCATCCCCAAACCGATGCGGTTCGTGCCTCACCGCATCCTACGGGTTTATACTTGCCCGAATTAAAAAACCGGGGCAGGACCCGTGGCCTGCCCCTTGAATCACACTTAGGAAAAGCATAAAGGTGATCAAAATCGGTGCGATCTGGTATTAAATCAGTCCCTTTCCCTTCAATAGCGGCTTTGGATCGATGATGACGCTTTCGAATCCAAGCTTGTCTGAGGCGACTCCCATGGCCAGGGCCGCCAACTGGGTGACATAGAAGATCGGGGTATCGTAGTTTTCCTCGCCCTTGTTCCTGGCGTCGATCTTTTCCTGCCGGATGTCCAGATTGCCGTGGCACAGCGGGCAGGCCACCATGATGCAGTCGGCCTCGGCCAACTTGGCGGAACTCAGTATGGCGTCCGACAGTTTCAGCACCACGCCGGGACGCGACAGGGTGAAATTGGCGCCGCAGCACTCCATCCGGTGCGACCACTGCACCGGCTCGGCTCCCAGGGCGCGCAGGATGTCTTCCATGATGCGCGGGTCCTCGCAGTCGTCGAGTTCCGGCACCTCGGGCGGGCGGGTCAGCAGACAGCCGTAGTAGCAGGCGACCTTCAGTCCGGAAAGCGGCTTCTTCACCGATTCCTCAAGCCTCGCCAGCCCGTACTCCCTGGCCAGGATCTCCAGGATGTGCTTCACCGGCTTGTCGATCTTGACCGGGCCGTCGATGGCTTTCTCGACCTGCCGCCTTTTGCCGTCGTCCTCTTCCAGGTGGTGCTGCGCGGTCTTCAGCCGCGAAAAGCAGGCCGCGCAGGCCACCGCCAAGTCGCCTTCGACCTCGTCGGCCAGCACCATGTTCTTGGCGCAAAGCGAGAGCGAGAGGAGTTCGTCCACGTTGTGGGCAGGGGTGGCGCCGCAGCAAAACCAGTCCGGCACCTCCTTCAGCCCCATGTTGAGCGCCTTGAAAAGGGCGCGGGTGGAGATGTCGTACTCGCGCCCGGAGGCGTGCAGCGAGCAGCCGGGATAATAGGAATAATTCAGGCGTTTTTTGCCGGCGGTCACAGCGCCTCCCCTTTCTTGCGCATCTCTTCGATCCTCTTGAAAATCCCCTCGATTTCGGCGATGTTCTTGTTCTTTGACTGGAACATCTTCAGCTTCCCCTTGGAAAGGAGCTTTGGACCCAGCATGAGATCCTTCAGGAACTGGCCGCTCTTCATGTTGAAGGCCGCGCCCAGCCGCAGTTCATACTGCCTGCCGTAGGTGCGGATGTTCTCGATGAACAGCCGGTTGGCCAATTGGACGTAACTCTCCTTGGAGGGACCGTTGGCGTCCCAGGACAACTTTCTCAGCGCGTCCATGATGGAGGCGAGGTTCACCTTGTTGGGGCAGCGGGTGGTGCAGGTCTCGCAGGAGGCGCAGTACCAGATGGAACGACCGGCCAGCACCCGTTCGCCTTGACCGAGCTGCAGCAGCCGGACGATCCGGTTGGGGGGGTGTTCCATGAAGGCGGACATGGGGCAGCCGGCGGAGCATTTGCCGCACTGGAAGCAGCGGCGCACGGAACTGCCGGACAATTCCTCCACCTTTTTCACGAAGCCGACGTTCATGGTTTCGTTGGAGAGATGCATCTTTGCTTTCTTCGATGATTGCATATCCAGATCCTGTACTTGTCGCCGTTGTTTCCCCACTGTGAAACGAGAAGATTGCAATATGTTTGCCAATGTGCCGGGGGTTTATACGGAAGGTGATGGCTGTATACATGCGCACGATGCTGATAAGGAGCTGAATCGAGCGTTTTTTCTGTTTACAACTGAAGGAATCGGCTGCACTGAGCGTATTCGGCATGGTGCGAACAGTCGGCATAGAAAAATCATGTTGATTTAATCGTCAC
>CAIYDQ010000187.1 GCA_903925075.1 uncultured Geobacter sp. | reverse complement strand
CTAGTGCCGCCCTGATAAGTCCCCCTTTGCGAAGGGGGATTTTACTCCGTAGCATACCTGGAGCATGTTGCACCTTGGATCAAATCCCCCCCACCCCCCTTTGCAAAGCTGATCTTTACCCATATCTTGGCTGGACACCGGAGATATGGGACGTGGGGGGTGGTTGTCCGAGAATGGTACACATGACCTTCCACATCTCGGTTATGTCATCCAGTCTCTGCAAGCCAAGCCAGAGGGTCTGGGTGCCCGGTTCGCCATCGCCCTTGCGGGCAAGAAAGCCACCGAGCATGGCCACCATTCGGGTTGCTTCCCGCAGGGTCGGCGGCTCTTCGACCGGTTTCTTGGTGACGAACGTAGTAAGCGCTCGCCATTGCGCTTCTTCGAAGTACACGGAGCATGGAACATCAGGGGTTTCCCTGCCCAATTTAGTGAGGTGGTGAATTCGCCACGCCACGACTAGGTCAATTGCCAGGCATGCTTCCAGACGGTCGGCGCTCCCTAGCTGTCGATTTTCGATTCGACAACCGCTCTTCAACGTTCTGTGAAATACTTCAATGGTCCACCGTTGGGTGTACCAGGATAGATGCTCGCAGGCCTGTGCGAGAGTCTCTGTCGGTGCCGTCGTCAGAAGTACCCAAGTCAGTGGCTCAATCCCTTCGGGTGGTTCTTTCTCCTCGGCCAGGATTGCCCAGACGGTCAGCGGCGCGAGTTTTTCTTTTCCGGGCGGAGGAGCGAGTACGACTTTGCTGTGCCGAATGGCCAGTTGAGCCATACGCGACGGACGACTGCCCTTTCTTGGTACCACGATCTCCTGAACGCCCGATTCGGGAGACTTCGTTAGCTGGTCCGATAACCGGCCCTGTTCCTCCATCAGCTTACGATTGTGCTGGGCACGAACCAGCAGCAACGGAGCCCTTGGAGTTTGATGGGCAAGAGCGAAGAGTTCATAGATGTCAGCCTCACGGTCTCCGACGCTGACAACTGTCGTATCCGGGCAGGCCGCGGCAGTCAGCGTTGCCGCTCTGAAGCTGGTCAGCCATTTATTGCTTTCCTTCTGCTCTATGGGAAGGCTGTGGCGTTTAGCCTTTTTGCCGACTTCCTCCGGGTCGCGGGCCCAGCATTGGGCGGCGAGAAGCCCCAAAGGGGTACCTTCACTATTGACCGCCAGGGTGCCATGCAGCATCAGTCCAACGACTCCGTTATGACTGCCCATAATGGGACCGAGGTTCTCGGTAGCGGGATGGGTGCTGTAGTTAATGCTTGTGGTGTCCTGTATGGCCAGCACAACTTTTTCCTTGGCCACGCGCCTGGTGGTTGCATCAATGTGGGGTGCGATCAGGTTTTGCAAGGTAGCCCTCTCGTGATCCAGGAATCGATACGCGGCTTTGGTCTTGGCTCGACTGCCGCAGGTCTGG
Organism: uncultured Geobacter sp.; assembly: GCA_903925075.1. Classification (GTDB taxonomy): domain Bacteria; phylum Desulfobacterota; class Desulfuromonadia; order Geobacterales; family Geobacteraceae; genus Geomonas. Next base: position 1,151 of record CAIYDQ010000187.1, on the reverse strand, counting down.
GGGATATTTGCCTGAGGGCGGGCATAGCGATCACGCCCCAGTGCGATAAGTCGCTGTACCAAGCGGGAATCTCCCAGGGAGGCACCGCCCCATTCCTCTTCGGCCCAATCTCCGGCCAGAGGGATCTTCTCTTTGATCGAACCGCCAAGCAGCTCCCGCCACTTTCGATGGAGAGGATAGACGTACATCTCCTTTTGTGGCACTGCCGCTTGATGCCGACTGTCCTGCCGGCCGCGACCGGCAGTCGTACCGACATGGGTCCAGTTGGCTGCGCGGTAACAGGTTCCGGTGAAGCGGTTTTGCTCAACGAACGTCTCTATCAGTAAGGGAGCTATTCCGTAACGGCTTTGCCAGTCACGTTTCAGACGGCGCAAAGCCTTCCCCAGAACATGAGATGCCAGATGAGGGACCCGAACTTCAGGATGAATGAAAAAACGGCTATTTCCGATCACTCGGTCGAGGTTGGCAAGGCGGCCCTGCTCGTTCCAGCCGATAAACTGGTCACGAGCTGAAACTCGAAACGCAGCTGGACTAAAGGCAAGAGCGCCCAGCCAACCGTGGATAGAACTGTGGACCAGATAGCGCAACCCTGCACAGAAAAGGCGTTCACCCAGATAATGAAGGTGCATGAGAGACTTCCAGATACGGGCCTCTTCGCTCAAACGATTGTCAATGAGCACCAACGTTACGTTCCCGAGATCGCACAGAGAACAGGAAACTGGCGAACGAGCAAATTCTTTCTGAACAGCTAGTATGCTAAAGGTAAAATTCTGAACTGCGTCAGGCAGACAGAGTCTACCGGCCTTGTGCAAACGGGACAGCACTTTACGGCAGCTCATATCCTTTAAGCGCCCATCCGGGTGCTGCCAAGCAAGCAGCTGGCAGACACGCCTGGACAGGGCACGACGACTGATCTCTGGATCTTCGTCTACCAGGTGCTGGATTCGCTCCAGGGTCTCTGGCGAAAATGTCTGGCCACCGATTAGCATGGCTCAGATTCTACAATACCCCCTCGACGGTGTCCAGCAAAATTTGTGGGACACGATCAGTTTGCAAAGGGGGGTAACAACGCAACCTTCGTTTGGGATATAGCTCCAAATGATTGGCACATCGGGAAGGGGAAAAACAGTTTGGATAAGATATTTTTGTCG
>CAIYDQ010000186.1 GCA_903925075.1 uncultured Geobacter sp. | reverse complement strand
GGTAGGTTGTCTGCCGCTCCGGGTAGTTTGTCTGCTGCTCCGGGTAGTTTGTCTGCTGCTCCGGACTTCTTGTCTGCCGTGGCAGTTGGTAGGTTGCGTTGAACGGGTGCATCGTGAAACGCAACATTGCGCTGGTGCCACCATGGCAACGTCGCGTTTCGTACCTCAACGCGACCTACCAATGCTCCCGCTGTGGTTAGAGCCTAAGGTTAGTTTAACCCTAGCTTTTGGGTTTTCTCAGATTTGCTCAGATTTTCTCCGTGGCAAACGGTTTGTTTTTATAGTTGGAAGCCGTTGATGGTCTTTTGCAATTCGCCCATGCCGACCGAGCCGCTGCCGTCCAGATCGACGCACCCCAGAACTGGGCTCAAGCCAAGGTACATCTCCACGGCGCTCCGCACCTCCCCGATAGAGACCACATTGTTGCCGTCGCAGTCGCCGGGCTTCTTACCGGTGGCGGTTATATTGACCGCGGCGCTGGCCGGGCTGGAGACGTTGCCTGCCGCATCCCTGGCGAAGGCGTACAAGGTCTTCGCGCCGGACCCGCCGAACAGGTAGCTGGTCGGCGGGCCGTTGCTCCAGATACACCCGGCCCCCGAGGCGCTTTCGCTCAGACAAAAGGAGGTGACGCCGACGTTGTCGCTGGCGGTAAGGGTCGTTATGGGCACGGCGAATGTCCAGGAGGTAGTGGGGATGACGAAGGCCGTCACCGTGGGCGCCGTGGCGACCGTCAGCGCCGGGGCAGCGACCTGCGTGCCGCCGCTGCCGGGCTGACCCGCTCCAGCGTTCCCCACTTGGCCGCTGGCGTTCAGTCCCCAGGACCACAAGGAACCGTCGCTCTTGACGGCCGTGCTGTAATCCTGGCCAACGGAAAGGCTCTGCCAGTCGCTCGCCGTCCCTGCCCTGCCCGGAACGCTCAGCGCGGTCGTGCCACCGTTTCCCAATTGACCGTAGCTGTTGTCGCCCCAGGTCCACAGCGTTCCATTTTGCTTGACCGCCGCGCTGTGCCGATATCCGCCCGAGACCTCCGTCCAGTCAGTATCTTGGCCGATGGCAACCGGAACCGGGCGGCTGTAAATCGTGCCGTCGCCCAATTGGTGGTCAGAGCCATAGCCCCAAGCCCAAAGGGTGCCGTCGCTCTTGATGGCCAGGGTGTGAAAGGCGCCGGCGGCGACCTTATTCCAAACGGAGCCGTCGACGACGGAGCCGGGCGTCAGGTTGCTTCCATTGGGCCGGTCGCCTCCCAGCTGGCCTGCGGCGTTGTCCCCCCAACTCCAGAGGGAACCGTCCGCCTGCAGCGCCATGGTGTGACGGTAGCCCGCCGATATCCGCTGCCAGCCGAGTAAGGCGCCGACCTGTTGCGGGGCGGCGGCGTCGACGGTGCCGCCGTTGCCCAGTTGGCCGTAACCGTTGTACCCCCAGCTCCAGAGCGAGCCGTCGCTCTTGATCGCCACCGAGTGGAATTCGCCGGCGGCGACGTGCAGCCAGTTCGAGGCCGAGCCGACCCTTGCCGGCGAGAACGGGGAAGAACCGGGAGCGGTCCCCAACTCGCCGTACTGGTTGTTGCCCCAGGCCCAAAGGGAGCCGTCGGTCTTGACCGCCAGGGTATGATGCACGCCGGTCGCCACTTCGCTCCAGTCGTTGGCGAGGCCGATGCGCACCGGAACGTTCCTGTCGGAGGTGGTCCCGTCTCCCAGTTGGCCGGAGGCGTTCGCTCCCCAAGCCCAAAGCGATCCGTCGCTCTTCACCACCGCCGTGTGGCTGCCGGTGGCGGACAGGCTCTTGATTACGGCGACCTGGTTCAAGTCGATGGTCACCGTCGCCGTTTGGCTGGCCGAAACCTTGCCTACCGCGTCCCTGGCCCAGGCGAAAAGGGTCTTGAACCCCTGGCCACTGGCTTGATAGCTCGCCGGCTTGACCGCCGACCACGCCGGCGAAAACCAGGAGGGAATGTCGGCGCTCTCGGTTATCAGATAGCCGGTTAGCTGCCGGTCGTCTTGGGCGTCGAAGCTTGTCACCGGCACGCTCAGGGTTGAGGAGGAGGGCGGCACGGCAAAAGCGCTGACCACGGGCGCCGCCGTGTCGGCGTCGTAGCTGGCGTTCTGGGCGTAGGCCTTCAGGCAGACGTTGGAATTGGGGTTCTGAATGGTGAGATCCTGCCAAACCTGCCCTTTCTCGCTGATGAAGCTTTGCCCGGCAGAGGCGGAAGCTCTCGAAGAGTAGCCCGCCTTGGGTGCCTCAACGGGTATCGGGAACGTGTTTCCGGGGGTGGTCAGTTTAACAACTAGGGAGAAACGATCTCCGGCGGTCACCGGAACAGCTGGAAAGGAAACGGTATGGAAACCCGGGGCGGCGATGGTTCCGTTCAGGCTGGCGGCAAGAACTCCCGAGACCGGATTGCCGTCGGAGACTCCGGTGTACAGATAAAGCTCATAGGCGGAATTGACGGACGCCGTGTGAAAGGCCGCCGCGGAGATGCTCTCCGTGGCGGCGGCGGTGAAGACGTTGGAGAACCAGGCCGTTTCGCCGTTGTAACCTAGGGTATCAGTCTTGCCAAACGGGTCGTACTGGTAGATCCGTGAAAAATCGAAAGGGAGCGAGATGCTGCGAAACTGGTAATTCTCGCTTCCGATAGCCGTGTCGTAATAGGAGATATAAAAATAGCCCTGCTCGCCGAAACCGCTCCCCCAACTGTTGCGCGCTATGAAGGCGCCGTTTTCCGGCGGAGGAGCGCCGAACTTGGCTTTGTCGAAATTGTCGTCCCAGCCGACGATCACGATCATATGGTTGGTATCGACGCCGCCGGTGAAGCTGTAGGCATTGTCGGCAGGGTTGAAATATGCGGACTGCGTCGAGTTCCGTATGCCGTCGTCCACGTAAATCGCGGAAACGACGCCGCCGTAATCGATGACGGCCTGCTTGATGGCGTCGTTGTCGAGGAAGCCGGTGCGCGGCGGTATGATGACGGCTTCCCGGACGTGCTTTTGAACCGGCGCGCCGATCGGCGAGAGAGTCGAATTGGCATCGTAAGGGTCGTCCCCCTCGTTGACCGGTCCGCCCCAACGCGAGAAATACGCTATCGCCATGTCGCCGTTGCCGCCGGCGCAGGCATCGCCGTCAAAACCGCTGTTGTTTTTCAGATTGTTCTCGGAGAAGTCCCTGGGCTCCGCGGGCAGCAGGCCGGACTCCACCGCGCCCAGCACGCTGAAGGCCCAACAGGCGCCGCACACCCCCTGGTCGCGCACCGGCGTGAGCTTGTTTAACAGCCGCAAATCGTAGGCAGCCGGCAGGGGGACAGGAAGCAAGGTCCTTTTGGACGACGGCTCAGAGGTTATCCTCTGCCCTTTGAGGTACGAGTAGTCCACCGGACTCGGGCGGTAGCCGAGCGATCTTAGCGAAACGACGCCGGGCGCGCTGAGCTTTACCGACTTGCCTGCGGCAGCCGCCGCCAAAAAACGAGGATTGAGCGGCGCGCTGGCGGGCTGCGCGTCGCCCGCTCGGCAGATGCCGGCAAAAACCGCCTGTCCGGCAAAAAGCGCTGCGGCCGTCGCCAAGCCAGCTATCCATCTATTCATCTGTCCCCCCGGGCACTCACGCCCCCAAGCGTTACGGGACGCAGCACGACCACCTTCGAAACAAAAGTTGGATCGATGGCCGTAAAGGCTCCTTTTATAACCGTTATCGGCGGCATGGAGCTACCTTAATTGTTTACAAAACGGCAGAAAATGCTAAAGTGCTGCTCGCAATGAAGCGGCCCGCGCAGTATGCCACAAAAAATTCGGCAAGCATACAGTCAATAAGCGCATCTAGCTAATTTACAAGGTCTTATCCGGTCGCATTACGGCTTCGCAAACACGCGCCAGGATTTTCGCCGCGAATGTCCGTCTAAAGCAATGCAGGTCGCGTTGAGGAACGAAACGCGACGCTGCGATGCCGGCCCGAAGTCGCCCTGTTGCCGCCATCGCAACGTTGCGTTTCACGATCAAGCCGTTCAACGCAACCTACGGTCTTTCGCAAGCCTTTGAATTTCTTAGCGCTCTTCGCGTCTTCGCGGTTAGTATCGAATTTCAGGTTCACCTTACCCAAGGAGCTATGCATGAAAAAACTGGTAACTCTCACAACGATGGCGCTTGCGGGGACCATGCTATTGAGCGGTTGCGTGAGCACTGGCGGGTCGGCAATTGAAACGCACAAGAAAGGGATGGAAAGCGTGACCGAGGACGAGTACGTGGTGGCGAAGAAGCCGATCGACCGCCACTTCATCGGCTGCGCCTGGTCGAAGCAGTTCGGACCGGTGGAAGATCCGGGGCTGGCGGAGATTCGCGTCAAGAAGGAGAAATCGCTCAACAGCCTGCAACAGGATTTTGCCTACAATCGCGGCATAGCGCTCGGCGGGGCGCCGGCAGTGGTGCCGGTTCAGGCCGAAGCCGCCGTGCAGGGAGGAAGCGTCACCTTGTCCAAGCTGTCGGGGCTGGAGTTGATCAGCGCGGTGAACATCGGCGAAATACCGTTCGAGCCGGAGATTCCCTACATCACCGAGGCGCTCAGGCTCGGCAACTTCAAGATCAGCGACGAGAAAGCCAACAAGGCTTCGCTGAGCCTGGGCGGCAATGCGCTGGTCGGGCACGCGGCCACTACCGCCGAGACCGGCTCCCAGGCCCGTCGCGGCTCCGAGGGGGCCGGGCTGGTAGTCGCCTACAAACTGCACCAGATCGACATGGAGAGCTATAAGAAGGTGGACACCGGCAGTTTTCCTCTCCCTTTGGACCGGCTTGAAGAGAAATCGGGCATGTTCATCAAGGCGAAGTACCTGGCGGTCGAGCCGGGGGCCAGGAAGTCCTTGCCGCGCAACCTGGTCTGGGCCTGCGCCCGCGCCGACGCCATGAGTCGCGACATGTTGGGGGCCTGGCTGGTCGAGGTCAAATCGTCGGACCCCAGACGCAAGTCGCTGACCATCGCCTTCCCCGCCTTTCCCAAGGTGGAAGATTGCTCCAATTACACGAGCGTCATCTACTCCAGGATCAACCCGGCGACCGACGCCATCGAGCGGCAAAAAATCAGCATCACCGTCATCGACGCCGAGGTGAGCGACAACTTGAAGCCGAAGAATTTCGAGGCGCGCGCCTCGCTGGTGGACGAGTCCTTCAAGGTGAAACCGGTCAAACCGAGCTCGGTGCAGTAACGGCGGCCGTTGAAGGCAAGCTACGCTCTCTCCAGAAAGGAATCGTCATGCGCATTCCCCCATTGTTGGCAACCGCCCTGTACGCGCTCGCCGGACTGCTGATCGGAACCAACTCCTCCGCCGGCACCAGGCCCGAAATCACCAGCCAGACCGCCGTCTGCCTGGACCACGTGCTGAGCGTCAACGTGCAGTGGCAGTCCGCGAATCCGGTAACCAAGGTGAGAATCCTGGCGGGCCACGGCGATAAGGAAACCCCCGTCGACGAGTACGACAACCGGCGCAACCCTTCCGGCTATCAGGGAGAAGTCAGCGTGTTGGTGCCCCTCGACTCGTCGTTGGCCCAGGGAGATATGAGCTACCAGATTCAGTTGGAGGACGACCTGCGCGAGAAAAGCGCCTTCTACTCCGGGTCCGTCAGCATAACCAACGTCGCCTCCGCCGCACCGCAAGGGGCCGTCGGTATGGGAGCGTCGATCCAGATGGGAATGACCTACTCCCCGACGTCCGGAGCGACCGGCACTTTCGGCATCAGCGGGGTCGGCCAAATCGGCATGACGCTCCCTCCCCCTTCCAGCCCAACCGATCCCTACGGCCAGGGCGGCATGCCCGGTTCGCCCAGCACGGGCGGCATGCCCGGTTCACCCAGCATGAACGGCATGTCCGGGTCACCCGGCATGAACGGCATGTCCGGTTCGCCCGGCATGAACGGCATGTCCGGTTCGCCCGGCATGAACGGCATGTCCGGTTCGCCCGGCATGAACGGCATGTCCGGTTCACCCGGCATGAACGGCATGTCCGGTTCGCCCGGCATGAACGGCATGTCCGGTTCGCCCGGCATGAACGGCATGTCCGGTTCGCCC
>CAIYDQ010000185.1 GCA_903925075.1 uncultured Geobacter sp. | reverse complement strand
TACTTCCGTTACCACCGCCGCCGAACTGCGGAGTGAGTGCCTCGCCGGCCGCCAGGTTCGTTTGTCCGTTGGTCCCAAAACCCTGATTGCCACCGGAAAGCCATAGGCCGCCCTGGCCGCCGGTAGTGGTGCCGGTGGCTCCCGACGTGTTTGCTGGGACTCCACCACCACCGCCGCCTGCGGCTGCTGCGGATGCGCCGAGATACCCACCACCGCCAGGCCCAGCGTAAATCGCGAAACTGGAAGCCGTTATGCTGGTCGCCACACCAGCCCCGCCCTGACCACCAGCCACACCAGCCGCGCCGGCGCTGCCGCCGGCCGGAACCGTGACCGTAACGGCCGATGGAAGCGCGGAAGCCGAGATGAAAACCCAGCCAGAAAAGCCGCCACCACCACCGCCCGCGCCGCCGCTCCCGGCAGCCGGAATTGTAGCGCCGCCGCCGCCGCCGCCCCCAGCACCCCAACAAGCGAACCAGCAACCGGTTGCGCCGTTCGCGATCGCACCACCAGCGCCCCCCGTGAGCGTGACGGACTGGCTGCTGGTGTAGGAATAGGCCGTTCCCGTGGTAGGCGTTGCGACCACAAGATCGCCGCCGCTGAAGCCGACCGAAGCGCCACCAGAACCGGAGAAGGTGAACGCCGAAAGGGTAGCATTGATCGAGGTCGTGGTGCCGGCCGTGTTGCCCGTGGCGTAGTAGTTCGCCGTGGAGTAACCGCCGCCCCCCGTTGCGCCAGAGATAATGACGCTCTTGCCACTAAAGCCGATGCTGACGCCGCCGGCCCCAGAAAGGGTGAGCAATTGCGAGACAGAAGCCGTCGTCGAGGACGTTGCCCCAGTCGTGTTGCCAAGGGCAGTGAAGTTCGCGGTTTCCGCCGTTTGCGCAGCCGTTGTTGCGCCCGACACAACGACCGAGGAACCAGAGAACCCGATGGAGACGCCTCCCGCCCCGGAGAGGGTGAGGCCGGAAAGGGATGCCGTGGTCGAGGACGTGGACGCCGTGGTGTTGCCGAGAGCGGTGAAGTTCGCGGTCTGGATCGCGCCAGCGCCGCCCGAAATGATCATCGTGCTTCCGGAGAAGCCAATGGAGACGCCACCGGCGCCGGAGAGAGCATTGTTCGCGGCGAGGCCGGTCGTTGAGGAAGTCAAACCAGTGGTGTTGCCGAGCGCAATGGACGAGACATTGACGTCCGGGCTGCTGAAGATGATGCTGGAATTCGAGAAGCCGATACTCAGACCGCCATAGGCGTGGAACGACAATGCACTCAGGGTCACGTTGACTGACGTTGTCGTGCCACCCGAGCCAACAACGGCGTTGCCGATGAGGTTGGCCGTCTGGATCGACTGGGCGGCCGTGGTCGCTCCGCTGATGACCACAGAAGAACCGGAGAACCCGACCGATACTCCGCCTGCGCCGCTGAGGGTCAGGCCGGTCAAGGTGGCCGATGTCGAAGACGTGCCAGCGGTCGTGTTGCCGAGCGCCGTCAGCACCGCCGTTTGCAGCGTCTGAGCGGCCGTCGTCGCACCGGAGACGATGAGGCTCTCGCCGCTGAACCCAACGCTGACACCACCGGCACCGGAGATCGTGAGCAATTGCGAGACAGAAGCGGTTGTCGAAGATGTCGCTCCAGTCGTATTCCCAAGGGCAGTGAAGTTCGCGGTTTCCGCCGTTTGCGCAGCCGTTGTCGCACC
>CAIYDQ010000184.1 GCA_903925075.1 uncultured Geobacter sp. | reverse complement strand
CTGATGTGATCCACGTCTAGCATCTCCTTTGTTCTCCTCTCTCCGATAGAATCTGGAGAGTATGGAGCCGAGTGCTAGGGTGGGTCAATTTTGGACGCCGATTATGGCCGTAGGTGGGTCAATATTGCATGCCGATTCACATACGACAGCAGAATCAGCCTGTTTTAGCAAAAAAAAGCCTGCCCGCCCCCATCGAGGGGGCGGGCAGGCAATAAACCAAAAAAAGGGGGGGGACAGCCACATTGGCGCCCCCCCCTCTTCTGGCCGCCGGGGCTCCCTCCCCGCCGACCAGGACTTAATTCATCCCACTTAAAATGTCCTCCAATAGGCCCGTAGCTTAAGGCACTACAAAGTTATCACTACCGTGGGATGTATGCTGCTGGGGACCGGCATTCTCCATGTCCCAATTCCTCCATAATCTGGGCATTTGTGGCTCCCTCTGCCTTCATTGTTCGAGCATGGCCGTGTCGCTCGGAGTGCATATTGCCATTATTTAGCCGAGTGCCGCCTAACGCCCTCCACTCGTTCCGTTGGGCGTTATAGGCTTGTTTGAGCGACATCTCGGGGGGGATGATCCTTGAGGTCCCAGAACCCAGCGCCGCTGAGGTTGCAGCGACAAGTTGGACCGCCTTAAGTTGTCCTTCAGTCCGGACCTCAAGCTCTCGGGGTTTCCCCCCCTTGCTGCCTTCGACCACCAAGTACATCTTTCCGTTTTTTTCCACGAGGTCCTTTGTCATCAAAGATTCCTTGGCACGAAGGCCAAATTCCTGCCTAAGAGCCTCCGCCGTGGTCATCATTCGAGCTATCCTGTCACCTGCCCCTGCTCGGTCCTGCAGTTCAGTTCGAATCTTGTCGATGATGTCGTGGTTTATGGGTTGTGGATTAACACGAACCCGTTCGATACCATACGCCGCATTATGTTTCGCGCAAATACCCTGCTTCCCGACAGCCTTGCAAACCGCCCTAACAGCTGTCATTCGCCCCGCCATCGTGGACGGCTCCAACCCCCCCGCCTTCATAGTCGCGACATATGCCGTGATCATTCCTGGCTTCAGGTTATCCAACCGTTCCAGATGGAAGGTTTTGTCGACAAACCCAGCAAAGAGCTTCGTACCACTCAGGAGCTTTTCGCGGGTCAGACTCGACTTCCCCCAATTTTTCCCTAAACGTTCCAGGGCCTGCCTCTCCAAACTTATTCCTTTTCCCATATTTCCCCCCTTTCTTGTGCCGCCCGCAAAGCGGCCAAGCTATTGTTGAGTGTAGGCGTCACATCCATAGACAAGGCTATGGACGTTTGAGGACACGTCGGACCGAAGTACCGAATGTCGTGCAAACTTCGACCGGATGCAATTCCCGAGGGACAGTGCTTGTCGTTATGAACGACAAAGATCGCGTGACAGTTCCGGAAGCCGTGGCTACCCGGTTGCGGTGGGGCGAATTGATGGAATTGGGGATTCAGGTCTGGGGTGCGGTGGGGTGTTTAGCAAATCCCGTCTCCAGGTCATCTCTTGCTAAACTATATATTTGCGCGAATTACATCGCGGAGTTAGGAGGTGCGTCTCTTGCAAGTTGTCCGCTACGCGGACGCAAGAGACGCACAAGGGCATGCCCGCGTTGCGGACATTAAAAAACCCATTTCGGAGCGGCCGAAACAGGTTTTTTTGGGATTGAGGCGCCGGCTTCGTGTGGCAACCTCAAGTATTGGCGCAGGTTCCCCTTAACTAACAGGGTCTGCTGCTTGGACTCCGCCGGGACCGCCATGGGCAATTCCCGCAGTTGGGTTGCGTCCGACCTCGCAAGGTGAGCATGCCACAGCAGCATGAACGCAAAGGTACCGAAATCACATAGCCTGTGAGTGAGTGGAATTCGGAAACTCACTCCCGAGTCTGCCAGGCTGCTCGCTGCAAAAGTACACGTGCGAGCGGTGACCGGTGATGATGAAACGCGGGTGAGCGCGTTTCGTCTTGGTGGTTCAACACCACAGAGAAGCATTGAACGCATTGGTTACCGGAGGCCACAAATCCGCAAGCGAGAGGTCGGGACTGCCCGTGAAACATCGCTTCAAAGTCATGTCGGAACTCACCGCATAGATGGCGTGAGCGTGGCTCGATAGGATGCACCTGAATGCGTAGGGCAAAATGCCGTACTCGATGCACCTTTTGCGGTAGACAATGTCCGCGAGTAGGGCCTGTTGTCTGGTGGTCAGGCGCCTTGTTTCCCTGCGTCCGAGGTTAGGTCGGTGCAGCAGGGAAATAACTAGAATTGAGTTCAATTTAGACCTTTACATCAGGGATGTCAATCATTTTTATTGGTTGTGTTTATTTGGATAACTACCAAGACCTTATTACGCACATTGTGCTCTTTTTTATACTGAAATAGTTATGTTTTCGATTGATGGTTGTCTGCAGTTACGGTATTAGATTTATGCTGTATCCAATACTTGTATGTATAGAGTCACTTTTAAGTTGATATCAATCGACTGCTACGGTATTCAATTTTTGGCTGTGTGCACAATGCAACCACATCAAATACTGCACATTTGATAAATTATCAATCATTTTGGAAAATAGTTGTTGACTTCGAAATACTTTATCAGTATTGTCACATCCAGATTCAGCCTTTTGCACCTTTACCTGTCTCCTGAAATTTCACGAAGTCACTGATTGGTTTGCTCTCCCGCTTTTCCGCGGGTAACCAACGTTAGCATTTCGAGCCTCACGGCTCTGAGTGAGCGAAGGTATGAGCAAGCCAACAGAAGATCGCCCCTATATCTCCCCCCAAGAATTAAGCCAGAGATGGTGCTGTTCCCGATCGAGCGTCGACCGGATAGCCAAACGCGCCAAGCTGACCCGGCTTTTTCTCGGAGTCGGTAAAAACGGCATAGTCCGTTACCTCCAAAAGGAGGTAACAGCCTATGAAGCGTCGCGAACTGTCGCGATGCGTTAGTGCACAGTCCATAAAATTTAAAACTCCCCGCGAAAGGCCCCGACGACCTGCAAGTCCCCGGGGCCTTTCATTTTTTATTGCTACCGATTATTGACTACCAGCCGCAAACCCGGCCGTATTTGAAAATCCACCAGCGGTTCGGCAGGCGGCGCAGGCGTTGCAGGTACCGGAGCAGTCGGTGTCGACGTGGCGGCGCCGAATTCGACCGAATCCAACATAGAATCGGGAATCAGCGCGGCATAATGCCTCCGACAAATTTCGGGGCTGTTGCCCATCAGAGACGAGATCTTGAGAAGGCTGACCCCTTTGGATGCCAACTGAGTGCCGAACGTGTGCCTGAAATCGAGGCAGGTCCAGTCCAGACCGGCCCTTTTGTTGGCCGTACTAAGGGCGGTTGACAGGTTATCGGGGTCCCAGCGGCAACCCTCGGGGGTGGGGAAATACCAGGAATTTTTCCCCTTGGGAGCCGCGTAGCTGTCGAGGTAGGACTTGAGAGCGTTACTAATCGGGACAACCCGGTTGACTTTCGTCTTGGGTTCCCAAAATTCGCCATCGACCGTTTTGGCCCTGACCCTGATCACGCCGTTGCCCCCGCCCGAAAAATCGATGTCTTTCGCCTGAAGCCAGCAGAGCTCCTCCCTGCGCAGGCCGGCGTAAATGTAAGTGGCGACAATGGGCCGCAAGGCCGGTTCCTTCTCCAGGGCCTCAAACTGTTTACCAATATCTTCCAACTCCAGATAGGAAATGACCGGCGCACCCTCCTTATAGCACTCGACCTGGGACGCAGGGTTCTTGTCACCGGCTATCCTGATGCCGTTCTGCTTCATGGCCCAATTGTAGAGCCGGGTCAGGACCTCGCGGTACCTGTTCGCCGTCTTTGGCTTGAGGTTCTTGCACTTGACCTGCAGCGCGATGAACGTCGAAACGTCGGCGGTGGTCACCGCTTCAAAGCAGGCTGCCTCAAGGTAACCAGGGGTGTTCCTGGAAGACCTTTTCTTCCTCAGGTCGCTGTTTTTGGTGTTTTTCAAGACAAGAGCAGGACAGATTTGACCGAAGGACTCCCGCAGATAGGAGATGTCCCTCTTGACGCTGGAGGCGGTCTTGCGCGTCTTCATGTTTTCGATGTAGGCGGCGACGACAGTCCCGATGGGAGTCTTGGTGGGAAGGTGATTGTCCCCGTTGCCGTGGTAGAGGGAGGATTCCAGGTCACGGATCGCTTGCTCGGCGACCTGGAGCGAATCAGTCTTGAGAGAACGCCGCTTTTGTTTATCGCCGATGTAGTAAACCGAGTAGAAGGTGTTGCCGCGTTTGATGAGCCCAGCCATTTTGAAGCCTCCCGTTGGCGAGGCCCCGAATCCACTGGTGTACAAAATGGTGTACAAAACCAATAAAAAAGGGACCTGCAGAAATCTGCAAGTCCCTAAATTTATTTGGTTGCGGGGACAGGATTTGAACCTGTGACCTTCGGGTTATGAGCCCGACGAGCTACCAGACTGCTCCACCCCGCGTCGTGGTTAACTTCATCTTTATACTACAGCGGATTCCCGGAGTCAACACAAACTTGGCGCCGCTATGCTTTTTTGCCGGCGAGCCTCTGGCGCACCACCTCGAAGAGCAGGATGCCGCCGGCTACCGAGGCGTTCAACGAGTTCACGCCCCCCTGCATGGGTATGCTGACCAGTTGGTCGCACGATTTGCGCACCAGGGGCCTGATCCCCTCTCCTTCTCCGCCTATCACCAAGGCTACCGGCCCGCTCAGGTCCTGCTGGTAAAGGGTGCGCCTGGCGGAGCCGTCGGCCCCGAAGATCCAGAAGCCGGCTTTCTTCAACTCGTCCAGGGCCTGGGCGATATTGGTAACCTGCGCCACGGGGATGGTGCCGGCGGCTCCGGCCGACGCCTTCTCGGCCGACGCGGTGACTCCGGCCGCCCGATCCTTGGGGATCACCACCGCATGGGCGCCCGCGCAGGCGGCGCTCCTGATCAGCGCTCCCAGGTTGTGCGGGTCCTGCACGCTGTCCAGCACCAGGATCAGGCCGTCGCCGGCGCCTTTCAAACCCTCCAGCACGTCGGCGAGGTCTGCGTAGGGAAAGGGCTCGACTTTGAGCGCCACCCCCTGGTGATGATCGGTGCCGCACAGTCTGGCAAGGTCGGCCTTCTCGCGCTGCCTGACCGGAACCTTGCGCTCGCCGGCCAGCTTCAAAAGCTTCTCCAGGCGCTTGTCGGAACTGGAGCCGGCTACGAACAGCTCGTGGATCTGCCGGCTGCCGCGCAGGGCTTCCATGACTGGGTTGAGGCCGTAAATTATCTCTTCTTTGGGGGGCATGCTGTAAGGGTCTCGCTCTCTGGGAATTATGGGAAGTACGGGAGTCATGGGAAGTATGGGAAGGATGAAACTTCCGGCCTTTTTGGCTTCTTAGGCTTGGCCGGCCAGGATCTCGTCTACTATGGCTTCGGCGGCGCTTACCGGGTTGTCTGCGGCGGCTATGGGACGGCCTATCACCAGGTAGTCGGCTCCGGATTTGACGGCGTCGGCCGGGGTCATGATCCGCTTTTGATCGTCCACGGACGCGAAGCTGGGACGCACGCCGGGGGTCACTACCAGGAAGTCTTTGCCGCAGGCCTCGCGGATCAGGCCTACTTCCTGCGGCGAGGCTACTACGCCGTCGACGCCGGCTTTTTGGGCCAACTTGGCGAGCTTCACCACCATCTCGTGGACGGAGATCTGGACGCCGATGCTGCGCAGGGTCTCCTCGTTGGAGGAGGTGAGCACGGTGATGGCCAACACCCGCGGTCGCTCGGCTACGCTGAACTTCTTGTCGAGGGTCTCCATGGTGGTGTTCATCATCTCGTAACCGCCCATGGCGTGCAGGTCGCAGAGTTTCACGCCGAGATGGGCGGCCTCAAGGCTCGCCATGGCCACGGTGTTCGGGATGTCGTGGTACTTGAGGTCGAGAAAGACTTCGCCCCCGCACTTCTGTATCATCTGCACGGCGGTCGGGCCGCAGGCGGTGTAGAGCTGCTTGCCGACCTTGAACATGCCGACGTGGCTGGCCAGGAGCTCGGACCAAAGCTGGACGTCGCTCAACTCCTTCACGTCCATGGCGAAGATGATTTTCTTTACCGCTTCTTCTCTCGTCATCTCGAAAATCCTTTCTGGCTGTACACGCTTTTAGGCCTGCAACGCTTCCTTGACGGTGGCTTTCACTTTGGCGACGGCTTCCGCGATGGTCAGCAGTTCGACCGCGCCGCTTCTGCGCTCTTTCAACTCGACCCGCCCGTCGGCCAGGTTCTTGGCGCCGACCACGATGCGCAGCGGGATGCCGATCAGGTCGGCGTCCTTGAACTTGAAACCGGGGCGCTCGTCGCGGTCATCCAGCAGCACCTCGATGCCCGCTTCCAGCAACTCCTGGTAGATGGCCTCGGAGGTTTCCTTCACCGCGTCTTCCTTGGCGCTCAGGGCGGAGACGATGCACTGGAAGGGGGCTATGGGAATCGGAAAGATGATGCCGTTCTCGTCGTGGTTCTGCTCGATGCAGGCGGCCACGGTGCGCCCGATACCGATGCCGTAGCACCCCATGTAGATGATCTGCTCCTTGCCGTCGGCGTCCAGGTAGCCGGCTTTCAAGGCTTTGGAATATTTGGTGCCGAGTTTGAAGACGTGGCCGACTTCGATGCCGCGCCAGATTTCCAGGGTGCCGCTCTCGCAGCGCGGACAGGCGTCCCCCAGCACGACGTTTCTCAGGTCGACGAAGCCGTCGACGCTGAAATCCCGCTCCAGGTTCACGTTTTTCAGGTGGGTGTCCGCCGCGTTGGCGCCGACCACGAAATTGTGCAGCCCCTGCAGGGAGAGGTCCGCGACCACCTTCACCTTGCCCGGCAGGCCGACCGGGCCGGCGTAGCCGCTCGGGGCGCCGGTCACCTTCTGGACCACGTCGTCGCCCGCCATCTCGATCTCGGCGCATCCCAGGTGGTTTTTCAGTTTGATCTCGTTCAGGTCGTAATCGCCGCGCAAAAGCGCCAGCACCGGCTCGCCGTCCGCCAAAAGCACCAGGGTCTTGACGACCTGCGCGCCGTTCACGCCCAGAAAAGCGGCGACCTCTTCCACGCTCTTTTGCCCCGGGGTGGTCACCCTCTCCAGCGGGCGCGGATCGGCGTGTTCGCAGGCGGGAGCGTTGCGGGTCTCGGCCTTTTCCATGTTGGCCGCGTATTCGCAGGCCGAGCAGGAGACGATGGCGTCCTCGCCGGAATCGGCCAGCACCATGAATTCGTGGGAGGAGGTGCCGCCGATGCTGCCAGTGTCGGCCTCGACGGCGCGGAACTTCAGGCCGCAGCGTTCGAAGATCCTGCGGTACGCCTTGTACATCTTGGCGTAGGAGACGTCGGCGCCCGCCTCGTTCACGTCGAAGGAGTAGGCGTCCTTCATGATGAACTCGCGGCCGCGCATCAGGCCGAAGCGGGGGCGGATCTCGTCGCGGAACTTGCCTTGGATCTGGTACAGGTTGATCGGCAGTTGCCGGTAGCTGCGGACCTCTTTGCGGATCAGGTCGGTCACCACCTCTTCGTGCGTCGGTCCCATGCAGAACTCGTTGTCTTTTCTATCCTTGAAGCGCAGCAGCTCCTTGCCGTAGAATTCCCAGCGACCCGACTCCTTCCAGAGTTCGGCCGGCTGCACGGCGGGCATCAGCATCTCGATCGCGCCCGCCCGGTTCATCTCCTCCCGGACGATCGCCTCCACCTTGCGGATGGAGCGCAGCCCCAGCGGCAGGTAGTTGTAGATGCCGGCGGCGAGCCTTCTGATCATGCCCGCTCTCAACATTAACTTATGGGAGATCACCTCGGCGTCAGACGGGGTCTCTTTGACAGTCGGGATAAAATACTGGGAATAACGCATAACAGTTGTCCTCGATTTACACAAGATATATACGAAACCACAACAAAAACAAAAAACTTTTAACAGGGATAAAAGAGATACAGGGGATAAAGGCTCAAAACAAGAAACGGGGTTAAGTCAAAGACTAAAATCTTTCAACAGGGATAAAAGGAATACAGGGGATAAGGCTGAAATAAATAAAAAAGATTTGGTTTAAACCAAAAGCTTGCTTTTATCCCCTTAATCTTTATATCCCTGTTAAATGTCTTTGACTCAAGCCTAAAAAGATTTGGTTTAAACCAAAGGGTTGTTTTTATCCCCTTAATCTTTTTATCCCTGTTAAGTGTCTTTGACTTATCCTTGTCCCTTATCCTTGTCGGCTGCGGCTTTTAGCACTTCTTCGATCAGTGCTTGCGCCAGTTCGCTCTCGGGTACCTTCCGGACGATCTCGCCGTTTCTGAACAGCAACCCCTCGCCTCGGCCGCCGGCTATGCCGAAATCGGCCTCGCGCGCCTCGCCCGGCCCGTTGACCGCGCACCCCATCACCGCTACGGTGATGTTGCTCTCCAAGGCGCCCAAGCGACGCTCCACTTCTTCGGCTACCGGTATCAGGTCGATCTGGCAGCGCCCGCAGGTGGGACAGGAAACGAAGTTGATCCCCCGCTGCCTCAATCCCAGGGACTTGAGGATGTCGTAGGCGACGCGCACTTCGTCCACCGGATCGCCGGTAAGTGAGACGCGCATGGTGTCGCCGATCCCCTGGTGCAGGAGGATGCCCAGCCCGACGGAGGACTTGATGGTCCCGGAGAAAATGGTGCCGGCCTCGGTGACGCCGATGTGCAGCGGATAGTCGACGGCGTCGGACAAAAGCCGGTAGGCCTCCAGGGTCCGCACCACATCGGACACTTTGATGGAGATCTTGATCTGGTCGTAACCCAGATCCTCCAGGATGCGCACGTGACCAAGCGCCGACTCCACCATCGCCTCGGGGGTGGGATGTCCGTACTTGATCAGCAGCTCCTTCTCCAACGACCCGCCGTTCACGCCGATGCGGATCGGCGTCTTGCGCTCGGCCGCGGCCTTGACCACCTCGGCCACCTTCCAGCGCTCGCCGATGTTGCCGGGGTTGAGACGCAGGCCGTCTACGCCCGAGTCAAGCGCCTTCAGGGCCAGTTTGTAATCGAAATGGATGTCGGCTATCAGCGGCAGCGAGCTGCCGGCCTTGATGGCGGCCAGGCAAAGGGCCGCCTCCATGTCCGGGACCGCGCAGCGCACGATCTCGCAGCCGACGGCGGCAAGACGCCCGATCTGTCCGAGGGTGGCGGCGACGTCCCTGGTGTCGGTCGAGCACATGGACTGGACGGCGCAGGGAGCTCCGCCGCCGATGGCGACCTCGCCTATCTTGATTTGTTTGGTTAATTTTCTCATAGCGGGACATCATAACGAAATTGGTGTGGGAAATCAAGGATCATCGAAACCCATCAAAGGCTCTCACCACAGAGGGCTCAGAGGTGCACAGAGGAAATCCAAGGCGGGAAAAACAAGGCTCCAAACCAGGGGGCAAAACCAACCGTTGGCCACGGAGACAATCTGAGCAGATCTGAGAACGACCCGTCAAAGGCTTTAAAGAAGGGGTAAGTCTTAAACCAAAGAGTGGTTTACTCGGAATTCCTCAGATTTTCTCCGTGGCACATGGTGTTGCTTGCGGGTCATTCGACGGTTGACAGGAAACCCTTTTCCATTTAATTATGGGGGATGAAAAATAAAAACGAAGCATCAAAAAGAGTTAGCACGGAAAAAGCGGACGGCGGCGCCGAAAAACAGGCGCCTCGCCCCGGCAAGGGAAGAAACTCCGAATTCAAGCCGTTCTGGGAAACGGACCCCGCCAAAAAAGAGAAACCGAAAACTCCCCGCCAACAGGACCCATCCCGACCTGCCGCCGGCAAGCCTGCCGCTAATGCCGACGCGACCTCCGCCGCCCCGGCAAAGGCGAGCGCCTCTCCGGAGAACCCCGCGAAGCTGCGCGGCGAAAGCCGGCCAGGACCGGTGCCGTCCAGAGGAAGCGCCGCCAAACCTGCCGCCAAACCCGCGGCCAGGCTCGGCCAGGACGCGCCCAAGGCGACGCATGCCGACCGGCACGGCGGCGAGGACCAGCGATCCAACTTGCGCAGCGGCCAGATCCTGGAGCTGCAGATAGCTTCCACCACCAACGAGGGCTTCGGCGTCTCCATGCACGAGGGCAAAAGGGTGCTGGTCGCCGGCGGGCTGCCGGGCGAACTGCTGGTGGCAAAGGTGACCTACGTCGGCCGCCGGGAGGCTTTCGCCAACACTCTTAAATGTCTGAAGGTCTCGGCCGACCGCCAGCCCTCCCCCGCCTGCGGACTCGGCAGGGTCTGCGACGGCTGCGGTCTCATGCAGATGCGCTATCCGGCCCAGCTCAACTGGAAGAAGAGTTTTGTGACGCGGGAGCTGCGCAAGTACCCGAGCCTCGCCGAGGCCCGGATCTACGACACTCTCGCCTCGCCCAAGGAGCTTAACTACCGGAACACGGCAAAGCTGGTGGTCGCCGGCAAATTCTCGGACCCGGTGATCGGCATCTACCGGCGCAACACCCACGACGTCATGGAGATCGACAACTGCTCCCTGCACCACCCGCTGATCAACAAGGTGGTCCGGGCGACGAAGGCCGGCATCAAGAAGGGGAAGGTGCAGATCTACAACCCCAAGAGCGAGATGGGGCTCTTGCGCTACCTGGTGGTCCGGGTGGCCGAGCCCGGCGACCGGGTGATGGTGGTGTTCGTCACCAGCGACCAGGGGTACAACGAGATGCACCACCTGGCGAAGTTCGTCCAGCAGGCGGTCCCCGAGGTCACGGTGATCGCGCAGAACATCAACAATTCCACCGGCAACGTGATCTTCGGCCACAAGGACCGCTTCATCAGCAAGCTGCAGACGCTGCGCGCTTACGTAGGGGAGAAGAGCTTCACCCTGTCGCCGCACTCCTTTTTCCAGGTGAACGGCGGCGCCGCCCGTATCATCTATGAAAAGGTGCGCGAGCTGGCCGCGCTCAAGGGAACGGAGCGGGTGATCGACGTCTACTGCGGCATCGGCGGCATCTCGCTGTTTCTGGCGGAAAAGGCCCGGGAGGTGGTGGGGATCGAGTTCGTCGAGGCCGCGGTCGCCGACGCCACCGTGAACGCCGCCCAGAACAAGGCGGCAAACTGCCGATTCGAGGCGGGAGACGCGGCGCACCTGATCGACGAGATCGGCGCGGACGGCGGCGCGGAGCTGATCGTGCTCAACCCGCCCAGGAAGGGGTGCGACGAGCAGGTGCTGCAAAGCGTGGCGGGCCTCAAGCCGGCTCGCATCATCTACGTCTCCTGCTCGCCGGAAACCCTGTCGCGCGACCTGGACCTGCTGTCGCGCCTTGGCTACCGCACCCTGGAAGTGCATCCGGTGGACATGTTTCCCCAGACCATCCATGTCGAGGACGTGGCGCTGCTGGAGAGAACTGAGGCATGAAATCTTCAAAAAAAAATTAAAGCTTTAACCACAGAGGTACACAGAGGCACTCAGAGGAAACCAACAAAAAGGGTAAATCGAGGCCTAACCAGAGCCTGTTTTTTTACAAGGCTAACAAGCAAAAACGAGTCTGTTTTGTTTTTCCCCAGTCTTTGCTTTCCTGTTTTTGCTTTTCCTCTGTGTGCCTCTGTGTACCTCTGTGGTCAAAAGCTTTAAAGGCTTTTCGCTTTTTTTTTGATTCTTCCGAGGCAATCGGCATGGTCGACCCCATCGGCAGCCTAAGGCATTTTTTCCCAGAACCGCTGCACGACCGGATTTTCCTGGTCGGCGGCTTGGTGCGCGACCTCCTCATGGGGGTCGAGTGCCAGGACATCGACCTCGCCGCGGCTCTTCCCCCCTCCGAACTCATCCCGCTCGGTTTCCGGCTGGTGGAATCGCGCAGCACTCCCAACATCTACTTTCTCTTCCACAAGACGCTGGGCAAGATCGAGCTGTCGCTCTTCTCGCCGCTCGCCGCCCTTGACTGCGACCTGCGACGCCGCGACTTCACCGTCAATGCCATGGCCATGACCCTGGACGGCGCGCTTATCGACCCCTTGGGGGGAAGCCGGGACCTGGAGCGGAGGGCGCTTCGCGCCTGCAGCCCCTCCAGCTTCGACGACGACCCGGCCAGGATCTTTCGCGCCTTACGCTTCGAATGCGAGGGATGGCGCCTGGACGGCGCGGCCGAGGCGGCCGTCGCCGGGCCCGCCTGGTCCGAGCGCCTCTCGAAGCTGCCGGTCGAGCGCTTCTCGCAGGAGATGCTCAAGGCGCTGACCAAGAACGACCCCGGCCGCTTCTTTCGCCGCATGCTGCAACTTGAGGTAGGGCGGCACTATCTCCCGGAGATCTTCAGCATGCCGCAGGTGCCGGCAGGGCCGCCGCAGCACCACCCGGAAGGCGATCTCTTCACCCACTCCCTGCAGGCGCTGGAGCGGATGGCGCTGGCGACGCCGGACGCCAAGGCGCGGTTTTGCGCGCTCTTTCACGACCTGGGCAAGCTTTCCACCCCCCCGGAGCAGTACCCGAAGCATCACGGACACGACGCCGCGGGGGCTGCCGCCGCCGCACCCTTTTGCCAGAGGCTGCGCCTGCCGCTGGAGCTGCAGCGGGCTTTGCAGGCCGCCAACAAGCTGCACACGGCGGCCAACCGCTGGCACGAGCTCAGGGATGCGACCAAAATCACGCTGGCGCTCAACGCGGTCAAGGCGGGGATCGCGGCTTGGCTGCCGCTGCTGGTCGCCGCGGACTGCCACGGCGCCATGCCGGGGTGGGAAGAGACCCTGAGGGTGGCGTCGCTGAACGCGGCTCAGTTGGGAATCGACCGGGCGAGCCTCGACCCCGGCGAACCGGAAAAGTGTCGGCAACTTATCATGCAGCACCGCCTCGTCGAACTCAGGAAATCGCATCCCCCCCGCCCAAGCTCCGCGGAAGAACCCCGGTGACGACAGTTGTTAGCCGCGATAAGCATTATTTATAATTCATGAATATAAAACAATCTTTTAGCCGACAACCCTTCATAAAGGCAGCGGCTGTCACATAATCGGCACACAACCGTCCGTCGCCCACTATGTATACGGCTGCCTTTTAATTTGCGTACTGTAACCTTGTCGACTTATAGTTTGATTTGCCCACTTTCATCTGTTTTAATTTAATTTTAAAGTAGCGTATAAATAACAAGACTGCTATATTGTCGACCGAAGCTTAGTCTTTTCCAGCTAATCGGTCCCAATATCGGCCAACTCAGTTGCGGTCGGCGAAAAATCCAATGACGGACATGGATTGAAAGCCGGCTATCAACGGACGACACGTACTGAAAGGTTAATTAGCTAGTAGTCATAGGAGAGATGCTATGCCTCATTTCAACGGTGAATTTGGCGCGCCCGCAGTTACCGATTCCTCCGCAAGAACCTCCCGCTTCACCCATGACATCAAAGACCACAACAACTCAATCCTTTTGGGGACAGATCTGTTGCACAAATACTGGGAGGACCTCAGCGCTCATTTGGCTGACAACGAATCGGCGGAGGACCCCGAGATGCGCGAGGCTTTCCAGGAAATACTGGCAACCATCCCCATGGTTATCTCCGGCATCCGAAGCGCCTCGCTGAGGCTGGACGAGACCATCTCCTACAATTTCCCGGCAATTCACGGCATCGATGGCAGCGAATTGTCAGGGATGAAACCTTTCGATACCGCTCCCCGGCTCGCCGGGGAACCGTAGCCTAAGCTACGTTTACGAGGATAATCGTGCCCATGACAGCCACTTCCCGCAAAATGATTCTGCTCGTTGACGATGAAAAAACCTATGTCGATCTGGCTGCACTCGCCCTGCGGCAGGCCGACATCAAGGATGTCGCCTATCTCAACGACAGCCGCGAGGTGATGCGTTTTCTTGCCGAAAACCGGGTGGGCTTGGTGCTGCTCGATCTGCACATGCCGCACCTCTCGGGCTATGAACTGCTGAAGACGCTCCGTCAGGAACATCCTCACGTGGATGTGGTCATCGTCACCGGCTCCAAAGACCTGACTACCGCCATCGAGTGCATGAAGCTTGGGGCGGTCGACTACCTGGTTAAGCCGGTGGACGCCAACCGTCTGCAGGCCTGCGTCAGAAACGCGCTGAACCTGATCGAACTGCAGCACGAAGTGGCCAGGCTCAAGCACAGCATGCTGGAAGAGGAACTGGCCATGCCCGCCGCCTTTGCCGGCATCATCACCCGCAGCAAGAAGATGCACGCCATTTTCAAGTACATCGAGGCCGTGGCGCCATCGCGGCAATCTATCCTGATCACGGGGGAGACCGGCGTCGGCAAGGAATTGATCGCCGGCGCGGTGCACCGGGCCAGCGCGGTCAAGGGCGAATTCGTCACGGTAAATGTGGCCGGCCTCGACGACGTGGTCTTTTCCGACACGCTATTCGGGCACAAGAAGGGCGCTTATACCGGCGCCGACTCGGCGCGCGACGGCCTGATCTCCCGCGCCGCCGGAGGCACCTTGTTCCTGGACGAGATCGGGGACCTGAACGAGGCCTCGCAAATCAAATTGCTGCGCCTGCTCCAGCAGCACGAGTATTACCCGGTCGGCTCGGACATCCTGAAAAAGAGCACGGCGCGCATCGTCGTCGCCACCAACGTGGAACTGGACGCAAGGCTGGCCGAGGGACGCTTCCGCCGCGACCTCTATTACCGCCTGTGCACGCACCACATTTGCGTGCCTCCCCTGCATCAACGCGCCGAGGACGTCCCGCTGCTCGCCAACTATTTCCTGGAGCAGGCCTCGCATCATTACGGCAAAAAGTCGCCGATCCCCATCGCCGCCGACGCCCTGAACTACCTCAAAAGCTGCCACTTTCCCGGCAACGTGCGTGAATTGCAGGCGATGATCGACGACGCGGTCGCCCGTCACGATTCCGGTTCGCTGCTGCGCTCCGGCTTCGTCGCCGCCAACGACAACGCCAAAAGCCCGGAAGGATGGAGCCAGACCGGCAGCAGCGACACGACCGCGGCTTTTTCCTTTAATTTCGACGCGTTTCCGACTTCCAGCGAGATGGAGGAGCGCCATCTGCACGAGTCGCTCGCCCTGGCAAACGGCGACCACAACCAGGCGGCGGCTTTCCTGGGAGTTTCCCGCAAGACCATCGACAACCGCTTGAAGGCCATCCGACAAAAACAAAGCTAGCACCCGAGTCCAGCTAACCTAAAAAAACAGTCGGCCACAAAAATGCGCAAAAAACACAAAAAATTCCGGTTGTTACCGCAAGATAACGCACTAACCAAACGGGTCCATATGCAGTTACTATAAGATCATTTTTTTGTGACTTTTGTGCCTTTTTGTGGCAATGAACTGTCG
>CAIYDQ010000183.1 GCA_903925075.1 uncultured Geobacter sp. | reverse complement strand
TACTTGATAGGCAGTACAATCCAATTTTTTCGAATTCAGAATCAAAATAGTCTCTGATGCTTTGTCCTTCCCAGTTGAAGATCCTATTTTCCTTATGAGCAAGCAAAACCTCACTCACTGCGTTTGCAGTAACATCATTATCTGTCATGTATGGATTTCGTTTCTTAATTATTTCCTTGAGCATTCCAATTGCCTGTTCGCTCGTCGGCTGAAAAACAAACTGCGGTCGGCACTCAAAAGGGTCGTTGAGCTTAGATGGAGCAGAAAACCAGATGGTAGGCGTTGAAAAAGCCAACTCAGAATAGTCATTAAGGCTTCCATACTTGTAGAGGTATTTGATGTTCATAGTTTTTCTCGTCCTGCTCCAACTCGTAGTTGACCTGATTAGGCGGCATCTAATATTGTATGCCGGCATCTAATATTAGATGCTTTTGGCCGATGACGGCATCTATTATTAGATGCTTTCAAGCTCATCACTGGCACAATCAGGCATCTAATACTAGATGCTTCCCTTTTTGGCTTCTTTGGTCCGTGGTGGTGCCATCTGGTGCCGGGGTCACCCATTAAACGAGTGGGGTCTTGGGAAATCACTTTCAGCGTCAAAAAATGATATTTCAAGACATTACCCTCGGCCCTTACCCTCGCTCGGCACTTGCGCAACTGGTCGTAATGCTGGAACGCTGGTCGCAATCAGATCGGACTGCAGGTCGCAATCACGCCGGAATCGCGGTCGCAATCAGATCGAAATGCCGGTCGCAATCTACCGGAATACGTACCCGCTCCCTATAGGCCTTCCGTAGCCAATTATGGGCTTCTTTCCTTCCTTTCCCGCTAATTTGCACTTATCACCACAGCTTTGCCAGAACGTCTCTCTATATCTTTGCGCGTGCTGCCCGCCACGGCTCCGCCCTCCTGGGCATCCTTCTTCAACGGCTCGAACCCCTTTGAATCTCGTCCCGGTGAAGTTTGGTAGTCGTTGCCTCTGCCAGCATGGTCAGAATCAACTCAATCCTGCGTTGTCATTCCTCTATATGCAATCTGAACAGGGACAACGCCTCATCCTTTATCTCGTGCCGACTGGGTGCAAGTTCTTTCCTCTCAGTTACACAGTCTTGATCCTGGCTAGGTTTGCAGCGTCATACCTATGACGGACGGACAGGAGCGCGTCACGGTATGCCGAGGTTCCATCTATACACGACTCGACCTCTCGTTTCAAAAAAAATCATAATGGACTTGAACACATCAAATGGTAATGAAATTACCATTTGTAAATTTCACTCGATGTTTCAGCCACATACCGTTGTTACGAAATGGTAATTTTATTACCATTCTCTAGCTGTTGACTCGATGGCTATAAAATAAGGCTATATAACAGCTAGTTAACGGCTGCCACTGACACATGTCGATTTGATTATTTATTGCTAATCTCGTCCGGGTGGGAGTGGTTTCTAAGGAAATGTAGGAAGAGGAGGGGAGGCAAAGCGGCAGAATGGCAGGTGTTCAGACCGTAGTTTGCGGCGAACGGCCTCACGTGAACCGCACCATGGCAACGTTGCGGTTCACGAAGAGCCGTTCACCGGCAACCCACAAAACAGCAGACGTGTAAGCTGGACTGGGTTCCAGGGTGGCTTAGCACCCCGCCCGAATCCTATTCCTGACGCAGAGCATCTCAGAGACGAGTCCGGCGGCCTTATCCAAATAGCGGCCGGCCGCGACCAAAATGTGATTTATGCCGGGCGACGAGGCTCCGCAGACACTCCGCAGGGTGCTGTTGTATTGATGAACCGTTTCTGGTAGAGTAAGCGGTTCGTTGTCGCTGCACTGGGTGGGGGAACTGGGCCAGATGGATCTAAAGAACAACGCGCTGCTGCGGCACCTCTCGGAGATGCCTGCCGCCGTCATATACGCCTTGGCCGACAAGGCGCACCTCTTCAACGGCTTCGAGCTTTGCAAGAGGAGCCCCGTCTCGCAGCTCTCCTGGAGCGACGATGGCGCGATGCTCAACGTGGAGGTCTCAGATGCGGGCCTGTTCGAGGTCTCGCTGACGCTTTCCCACGGCGAGTTGTCCAGCACCTGCGACTGCGGCATCTGGAGCCCCAGGGGGCGCTGCCCCCATTTGGTCGCCTCGCTCGCCACCTTGAAAAAGGCGCTCTCTCCGGCGTCCTTGCCGATGCTGCAACTCCCTCCCAAATACCTGGCCGACATCGGCAGGCAACTGCTGCAGGTTGCCGAATCCGACGCCCCCCAATCCGAGACCGACGCTGCGCCCGCCGACGAACGCTACGCCCTGCTGGCGGATCGCGCCGCGGGGGGCGGGGTCCGGCTGCGCCTCATGAAAGGATCGCTCCCCGTTACCATCTTCGAACCGGGGCTTCCTGCCGCGGCGCGCGAGTTCCTGAAGATCATGCATTCGCCGACCTTGCGCAGGGTCTGCCTGGAGGAATTCCTGGCGAGGTTCGGCAACGCGGCTGCCATTTTTTACGCGACGCCCGAAGCCCCGGTCCCCTTGAGTCTGGTCGCGGCCGCGCCCCGCCCGCTGCTGCTGCGTCTTGATTTTCAACCGGAAAAAGATGAACTGCGAGTCGACCGGATACTGGAGGACGGCACCCCGCTGGACGCGGAGTCGTTGCTGGGCGACGGCTACCATTTCGACCTGCGGCGGGCGCGCGTCGAGAGGATCGACGACCAGGCGGTGCAGCGCTACCGGGACCTGCTCCTCGGCCGTGCCCAGATGTCCCCCGATTGCCTGCTGGCGCCCGACGGGGAGGGGCTTCGCCTCTCGGCGGCCGCCTTCAACCGGCTGCAACTCGGCTTCGGCGAGGGGGAGTTCCTCAACTTCCTGGGACGCGCCTGGCTGTGCGTGCACGGCTCCCGAGTTCAGCCGAAGCCTATCCAGGCGAGCTACCGCCTGAACATCACCTCGCTCGGGGACCGCGTGCGCCTGGCGGGGGAGTGGCTGGTCGGGGGGGAAGCCTTCCCGCTGCCGGGCGAGACCTTCTGGTTTTTTTCCGCCGAGGGGCGCGCCCATCTGCCGCAGCCGCTTAAGGCGAAAAAACGGGTGACCGCCATCCTTTCCGCCTGCTTCGCCTCGCTCTGCGCCAAGACCCGCGGCGAGAGGGACAAGCTCGTGCGCCTGGCCCTGAACAACGCGGACTTTTGCAAGCGCGGCGTCAGGTCCGAGGCGCGCAACGTGGTCAACGACTTTTGGCAGGCGGCCAGCGAGCCGCGCCGCGTCCTGCAGGCGCGCGACGGGCAATGGCTGGGAGTCTCGGTCGCCGGCGAGAGGCAGGCAAGGCTCCTGGCGATCCCCTTCGCGCTTTTCGGCTGCGACATCTTCTGGGATGCCGACTCTCCCGGCGAGATGACGCT
>CAIYDQ010000182.1 GCA_903925075.1 uncultured Geobacter sp. | reverse complement strand
GGTTTTTCGACCCTTCCACCATTTTGGATGACATCCAGATCACCGAGACCCTGCCGGATGCTCTTGTCAAGGCCATGCAGGCTGTCGCGAAGCATATCAACATCTCCTTTGTTATCAAAGGAATAGAGCGCGAAGAGGTTTGGGAATACCCGCAGATCGCGGTTCGCGAAGCTATAGCCAACGCAATCGTGCATCGGGATTATCAAAATCCATCCGATATTCAGATAAAGATTTTCGACGACCGGATTACCATCTACAGCCCGGGGAGACTGTATGGCAACTTGACCGTGGATGCGCTGAACACCGACACCTACCAATCCGAACTCCGCAATAAACTGGTGGCCGAGGCCTTCTATCTAACCGGCGTAATAGAGAAATATGGCAGTGGCCTGACAAGAATCCGTAAAGCGGTTGCCGCTTCTGGCAATATATCCTTTGAAATGGAGGAGCTTCCGAACGGCTTTCTGGTTGTCTTTCGGAAGAAGACCGCGGAAAAAGTCGTCGTTGCTGGCGGGAGAAATGGCGGAATAAACGGAGGGATAAATAGCGTGTTGAAGTACATAGCGGAGCATCCGGGAACTAAAGGGGGCGAGATTTCGGCGATGCTGAATCTATCTCAACGAAGTTTGGAAAGAGCAATCAAGGAACTAAAAGATACGGGGAAAATAACTTTGAGGGGTTCTAAAAAAACCGGTGGCTACTTCCTTGTCGAAACCGGCGACCAAGCTCTGCCGACATGAGCGACCAGCAAGAGATCATAATAAAGCCCGGCATGGGCGCGCTCGACTATTGGCGAGATCTCTGGCGCTATCGCGAACTCTTCTTCTTCCTGGCTTGGCGCGACATCCTGGTGCGCTACAAGCAGACTGCGATCGGCGTCGCTTGGAGCGTCATACGTCCTTTGTCCACCATGCTGGTGTTCACCATCGTCTTCGGCAAGCTGGCCAAGCTCCCTTCCAACGGCGTCCCCTACCCGGTCATGGTCTATGCTGCGATGCTTCCCTGGCAGTTCTTCGCCAACGCGCTCACGGAGAGCAGCAATTCTCTAATCGACAACGCGAATCTTCTCTCCAAGGTCTATTTCCCAAGGCTCATCATCCCGGCAAGCGCGGTCATTGTGAGCCTAGTG
Source organism: uncultured Geobacter sp. (assembly GCA_903925075.1). Classification (GTDB taxonomy): domain Bacteria; phylum Desulfobacterota; class Desulfuromonadia; order Geobacterales; family Geobacteraceae; genus Geomonas. The sequence goes on along the minus strand of CAIYDQ010000182.1, from coordinate 5,303 downwards.
GATCTTTTCATCTCCGGTGCCATTCTTTGCGGCATAATGGCTTGGTACCGCTTCCTGCCGGATGTGAAAGTCCTACTGTTGCCTGCATTTCTTCTGATGGCGTTCCTCGCTTCGTGCGGGGCGGGACTATGGCTCTCCGCGCTCAACGTGAAATACCGCGATTTTCGCTACGTTGTTCCCTTTCTGGTGCAGTTCGGCCTGTACATATCGCCAGTCGGCTTCTCCAGTGCCATCGTCCCCGATAGGTGGCGGTTTTTCTACTTCCTTAATCCGATTGTCGGGGTTATCGACGGCTTCCGTTGGGCGATTCTGGGTGACGCCTTTCCGATGTACTGGCCCGGATTCGTCATTTCCGCGCTGCTCATCACGCTCATGTTCGCCGGCGGGGTTTGCTATTTCCGCAGCATGGAACGAAGCTTCGCGGATGTGGTGTAAGTCTTATGGACAGCGTCATCACTGTAGAAAATCTCGGCAAAAAGTACCTCCTGAACCGGGCCGGGCACGGCTCATATCTGGCTCTGCGCGATGTGCTCAGCCAGGGGTTCAAAAATCTGGGGAGCAGGCTGTTGCATCCGTTGCGCTGCTCACCTTTCACGTCCATCTGCGCTCGGGAAGAATTTTGGGCGCTGAGGGATGTCTGTTTCGAGGTTAAGCAAGGAGATCGGCTCGGCATCGTCGGCAGCAACGGCGCAGGAAAGTCGACCCTCTTGAAGATCCTTAGCCGCATCACCGAGCCCAGTACCGGGAGCGTGCGGATCAAGGGGAGAGTGGCAAGCCTGCTTGAGGTCGGCACCGGGTTCCACCCCGAATTGACTGGGCGGGAAAACATCTTCTTGAACGGCGCAATCATGGGGATGACCAAGGCGGAAATCAAGCGCAAGTTTGACGAGATAGTTGCCTTCGCCGAGGTGGAGAAGTTCCTCGATACCCCGGTCAAGCGGTATTCCTCCGGCATGTACGTTCGTCTGGCCTTCGCCGTGGCAGCTCATCTTGAGCCGGAAATACTCGTGGTAGACGAGGTGCTTGCGGTCGGTGACGTGCAGTTCCAAAAGAAATGTCTGGGAAAGATGGAAGAAGTCTCGGCAAAGGAAAACCGGACGGTGCTGTTCGTCAGTCACAACATGGCGGCGATCAGCCAGCTCTGTTCCCAGGCTCTTTGGATGGAGAAGGGGCACATGGTCGTGAGATCAGCGACACCGGAGGTCATCAGTAGCTATTTGTCGCGCGGTTCCGTCGACTTCAGCGGCGAGCGCCGATGGAGTCATGATGCCTCCCCCGGCGACGGCAGGATTCGACTGCTGGCAGTCAGGATTTTCAACGACCTGGGCACTGTGTCTGCCGTCGTTGATATGGCGCGTTTCTTTCAAGTGGAACTCGAATATGAAATTTTGCAGAGCTGCGCTGGGATGAGAACCGGCTTCTGGATCTATACCCAGGAGGGTGTCCTGGTTTTTGTCGCGGGCGACAACGAGGACAGAGAATGGATCGGCCGCAAACGCACGGAAGGGCACTATCGCAGTCGTTGCACCGTACCGGCCGGCCTGCTAAATTCCGGGCCGTATTCGGTCACTGCTGCGGCGGATATCCAAAACGGCGAGATGCTTTTTTGCGAAGCATCGGCCCTGCGCTTCACCGTGGAACATACCTCCGTTAGCAGGCTCGACGGGGCGGGCAGGTCTCCTGGCATCATCTGCCCCTCGCTCGACTGGAAGATCTCCAGCGTCGGCACCGCGGGGCTCTGAATGGCGCGCATACTACTCGTTGATCCATGCGGCTGGCAGGGCGGCGTAAACAGCGACAACGTCTTCCCCAATATCGGCATCGCATACCTTACTGCCTCGCTGCGTTCAGCAGGCCATGAGGTTTACGTGGCCGACATGAACAACGAGTCCCTCAGCGATCGGGATGTCATCGACGTGGCTCGCGACCGCCACATCGGTTTGGTTGGGATATCTGTCAAAACTGCGACGTTCGGCGTTGCGCGAAGGCTTGGGTTACTCCTGAAGAAGCAACTGGACTGTCTGGTCATGGTCGGCGGAGCGCACGCAAGCATGGCTGGGGCAAAGGTTGCCCAAGAGGACTGGGTCGATTACCTCTTTGCCGGAGAGGCTGAAGCGACCCTTCTGAGGCTCTGCGAGCAATTGGACGGCTCGGCGGCGCAGGCTGCCATTGCCGGGGTCCAGGAGAAAGGTGGAGCGCCGGCTAGTCCCGTCTACATATCAGACCTCGACGGGCTGCCATTTCCTGACTACTCCCCGTTTCCGAAACGGGTGCAGGATGCCGTGACGCTCAACTACCCGCTGGTGACCAGCAGGGGGTGCGTTTTTGACTGTATCTATTGCAGCGTACCCAACATCTCTGGGAAAAAGTTCAGGAAGAGGTCCCCGGAAAATATCCTGGCAGAGCTGGAAATGGCCATGGACCTTTTCAGCATCGAGGAGTTCTGCATCATCGACGATGCCTTCAATCTGGACATGGCACGATCGAAGCGGTTCTGCCGGCTCTTGCTGGATAAAAACCTGCAGCTACGCTGGTCCTGCCCGAACGGGCTGAGAGCCGATCATGTCGACGCAGAGCTAGCAGAGTTGATGTTTCGTTCGGGATGTCACACCGTGATGCTTGGAGTGGAATCGGGCGATCCGACAGTTTTTGCTGGCATTCGCAAAGGTGAAACCCTCGAAGAGGTCAGCAGGGGGATCAAGATCTTTCAGGCGGCCGGTATTCAGGTCGGAGGGTATTTCCTGATCGGGCTGCCGGGCGATTGCTTGCAGTCCCAGCAGCGCTCGGTGGAGTTCGCCCTACGGCACGGGATGATAGCTCACTTCAATATGCTAATTCCGTACCCCGGCACCCCGTTGTGGGATTGGGTCGGGGTAAACGGCAGCATGCTGCGCGATATTGAAGATGGTCTGCATTTTGCGGATTCGGGAGGGAAGGTGCTGCCCGTTTTCGAAACGGCAGAGTTCCGCGAGTCGCAACGCAAAACGGCCTATGAACTGGTGCATACTCGCGTGGCGCGGTTTGAAATGCTGGTGCCGAAGTCTTTTGGCAGATGGAGACGCACCCTGGCGATCCTGGTGCTGCTCCTGAAGTACGATCGGGCGCGGATCTTCAGGGCTGTGAAACGGACCATCGCCAAGAAGATAAAGGTGAAGGGAAAATCATGATCGTACTGGTTAATCCACCCAATCCTCCGGGAATGGTTTCGAACAAGGACACCATGGGTGGTCTCGGACAGTTGTACCCTCTAGGGACGCTGTCGAAGATGCCCCCCTTGGATCTGCTGCATTGTGCAGCAGTCCTTAGGCGGCGACAGGTTCCTTTCCAAATGCTCGAATGTCTCGGCTCGGCGCTGGACCGCGATCTGTTCCTCGACGCGATCGGCAAACTTCCGGTTCAACTGATCGCCATTCGGACCTCGCTGCCAAGCTTTGACTGGGATCTGGAAATCGCCGGCCTTGCCAAGCGCGCAACCGGTGCCTCCGTGCTTCTCTTCGGCCATTGTATGACCTACCTCCAAGAAGAGGCGCTCCGACACGACGCCGTTGATGCGGTCCTCTTGGGAGAGCCTGAACTGGCGCTGGCCGAGGTAGCCTCCCGCGGCCTGGCCGCTCGCCATCCCAACCTGCTGAAAAAAGGCGAGACAAACGATACCACCCCGCACCCTGCGCTTGTCGGCGACCTTGATGAGCTCCCATTCCCGGCATGGGACCTTGCGCCGTACACGGTTTATTCCGGGACCGAGCTGATGAGAAACATCACCCCTTTTGCCACCATGCTGACCAGCAGAGGATGCGTTCACGGATGCATGTATTGCCCTTATCCCGTTACCCAGGGGGGGCGGCTTCGCCATCACTCGGTGCAACGGGTAGTGGAAGAAATGAAATGGCTCCAGGACGAACTTGGGGTCCGGGCCGTATTGTTCAGAGATCCCGAATTTGCCGTCAACAGGGACCGGGTGGCAGCGCTTTGCGAACAGATGATGGCCCAAGGCGTCCGGATCGCCTGGCGCTGCGAAACCCGCATTGAGAATCTCGATGCGCAGATCATCAAGTTGATGGCTCGGGCGGGCTGCATCGGACTCAATATGGGTATAGAGAGTCTCGATGAAGGGGTGTTGAGCATGCTGGGACGCAAGGTCGTTGCAACCGCTCATGCCGAGATAGTCGTCTCCGAGGCTCGAAAGGCAGGAATCGAGACCTTTTGCTTCTTCATTCTGGGTCTTCCGGGCGAGACCATACGGACCTCGCTTACCACCATTTCCGCAGCCGTGGCGCTAGGCTGCGACCACCTTCAGTTCACTGCGGCCACACCGTATCCTGGTACACGTCTGTACTATTGGGCAGAGGAGCGCGGTTATCTCGAAAATCGGTCCAGAGCCCTTTTTACCGGATACGATCCTGTCATGCACAACGGGCACCTGAGCGTCTCGGACATCGGGGCGCTCCGCATCTTTGCCGGGTCCGTTTGGGCGCTGCGGCTCATGCGGCGAGAAAAAAGGCGTTTCGACCCGTTTGGGCTTTGGCACCGCGGCAAACAGTCTTTCCGGGTGACCATGCAAGAGCATAGTCTGTTGAGGCGGTCGCGGGCTTTGGGGGAATAGCTGGTGCGCAAAGAAAAGGTCGTTCTGGTTACCGGCGGTGGCAGCGGCATCGGCCGAGCGACCGCGCTTCGCTTTGCCGCCGACGGTCACCTGGTGGTCGTCTGCGGCAGAAATTTGAGCAGCCTTGAGGAAACGAGTCTCCTGGCCCGAAAAAGCGGGGGGCGGATCGAGCCGTTCCAACTCGACGTAACCGACGGCGCGGCCGTGACGGAACTGGTCGAGCGGATCTCGTTGAGGTCCGGCAAGTTCGCCGTGCTGGTGAATGCCGCCGGGGAGGCCCTGGCCAAGCCGTTGCTCGACACCTCTGTCGAGGAATGGAGAAGCCTGCTGGAGGTGAACCTGCTGGGCACCTTGAATTGCTGCAAGGCGGTGCTGCCGTTCATGATGTCGGCGGGGGAGGGCGTAATCGTGAACATCTCGTCCACCCTTGGCAAGAAGGCGATCGGCTACATGTCGGCTTACTGCGCCTCTAAATTCGGCGTTATCGCATTGACTCAATCCCTTGCCGCAGAGATGGAAGGGTTCGGAATCCGGGTGTGTTCCGTCTGTCCCGGCGCAACGGATACGCCGCTGCATCGAAACATCGTGGGAGACGAGCTTGCCCTGCAAGCGATGCGCCCGGACCTTGTGGCGCAGTGCATATACGCGGTGGCCAACGGCTTAGTTGACCTCCCTTCGGGCGCCGACATCGTCATCGACC